>JAOUMI010000061.1 GCA_029881555.1 Candidatus Bathyarchaeota archaeon
CTTGGGGGTCTTCTCTTTGCATAGCATTCTCGGCAGTATACCGGTCTGCTTCCATCAGGTTTGAACGGAACTTCACATTCCTGGCCACACTCAGCACAAACTGCCTTATGCATTTCTCTTGGTTCTCTTCTTCCATATGACATCTAGATTGCACCTCCGATTCGTTGAAAGAACTAGTTTCGTCAGAACACTAATTCTGGAATGATTATCTTAGAGTTGCTTATAAACTTGTTTGCATGCATGCATTTGAATTAATAAATATTATTTAACAAATACTGCACGTGAGTAGGAGTGTTGGGTTTCTTCCATATGCATTTCACTGGTTCTTTGATTGTTTGTTTAAAAGATAATTTTTCAGAACGTCATGTATTCTCTCTGGCATAGTAAAATCACCATTTCCTTGATACGTTAATAGCATCAGTTTTTATTTAAGTATTAATAATGCTTGAGTCTTTCTTTCTTATGCATATCGTTTCAAGTTGCATTAATAATTTAAGAAAAAACGCATTGTATGTATCCTGTAAAAAGGGAGGTGAAAAACGTGAGAGATGAAACAAGAAAAGCGATTGAGGGAAAATTTGATTATTACCTGCGGTGCTCAAGATACATAGAACCAATTTTCGGGCGCAACGCAAAAGAGTAGCTCAGAAAACCGGGAACCCACGCATATCGAAGATAACTTTCCAAAGCCTACGCCATCTAAAAGGAACAATGGAATACCACCGCACCAAAGACATCTTACACGTCATGAAGACTCTAGGCCATAGAAACATCAACAACACCTTGGTTTACATAGACCTAGAGAACGCCATATTCAAAATGGGCAACGACGAATTCACAATTAGAGTAGCCAAAACACCAAAAGAGGCATGTCAACTCCTAGAAGTTGGCTTCGACTACGTAGGCACCATTCATGGCGAAGAAATCTTTAGAAAACGGAAATAGTATGGGTTTCACAGCGCAGCGTACCAGTTTCAGCATCGAAACTCATATTAAAAGTGACGCATCTAAGACTTTAGCCATGAACATACTAAACATACAGAAGCTTTCGCTTTATGTGCTAATTTGTGTAATGTTTATTCCCTTTGTAGCTTCTTCTCTGGGGTTAGGTGAAAGTTTAATTTATGAGGTGGAAATTGTTGCGTTGGTATCTTGGTACATAGCAAGCCTGGTTATTCCCCTGATTCTGAAGGAGTTGGACACTGTCCTTATTCTGTGGTACATTATGTTTGTCGTGGTGGGCGTCGCCATAGGTTCTGACATGGTTTTTCATATAACGCAAATTACGCCTGCCCGGTGGTACGACACGCTCGGCAACCTGAGGCCTCCCTTTTATTCGTTTGTGGAAACTTGGGTTCTCCTCGTGGCGCCTGGATGCGTGTTATTCCTTATCATGGTTTTTGGTCGAAGAGTGTACTGGAAATCTGAAGAGGCAACCTAGCCGCTTAGAATGGAACCGTGCAGTCTATGTTCGCGTTGACGGTCTAGACGCATTTTTGTGGTTTTTTCTTTATGCAAACCAAGCCTTTATAAGATACTCGCTACCATTGAGGTTTCTGAAGGTGCTTATATGCCGAAGGTGAAGGCTTCGGTGAATATCGAAAACGTTGTTGCATCCGCGACTCTGAACCAAAAGGTTGACCTCAACGCGGTGGTGAAGGGTTATCCAGGAGTTGAGTATCGTCCGGAACAGTTTCCCGGTCTGGTTTTCAGGTTGAAGAGGCCGAAAACCGCTACTTTGATCTTCAACTCGGGAAAAATGGTTTGCACGGGCGCCAAATCGGAGAAGGAGGCTAGAAGGGCGGTGGTGAAGGTTATTAAGGAACTGAAGAAGGGCGGCATAATCATAATCGGCAAACCCGAGATGAAAATACAGAACATCGTTGCCTCGGCAAGTCTTGGGGGAATGATTGACCTTGAAAAATCTGCCTATTCGCTGGGAAGAACCATGTACGAGCCTGAACAGTTTCCGGGTCTCATTTACCGAATGGAGAGCCCAAAAGTGGTGATTCTTCTTTTTGCGAGTGGAAAACTGGTTTGCACAGGCGCCAAGAGGGAGGAAAATGTCTACGAAGCGGTTGACATACTTCATCAGAGACTTGAAGACGAAGATCTGATATACTATGAGTAGCGCTTAGAATCTCTTATTTTTTAACCTGTTTCAAGATTAGCTTGTATTGATCTTCTTTTATGGCGTCCATCTCGTAGAGTTTTTCGGCTACCTCGCTTACTCTCAGCAAGTAGTGTAGTGTGACGTTGTCCTTCGCTAGGTTTTTTTTCCCGCCTTCCTCTCGGTCCAATAATACTACGGCGTCCGTTACTATTCCGCCTTCGGCTCTGATTGCCTCTGCAGCCTTTCTTAGAGAACCTCCGGTTGTAATGAGGTCGTCTATTAGCAGCACACGGTCGCCAGGCATGAGAAGGCCTTCAATTCGGCGCTCTCGCCCGTGCAGTCGGGTTCGTTGGCGGATGTAGAGGAAGGGTTTGTTCAGGTGGTATGCGATGAGGGAGGCGAAGGGTATGCCTGCTGTGGGTATGCCTGCGATTCGGTCGAAGTTTTCGGCTCCCAGATTGGTTTTTACGATGTTGACGTAGATGTCGCAGATTCTTTTAAACGCGTCGGGGATGCTTGGGACGATTCTGAGGTCGATGTAGTAGGGGCTTGTCCTCCCGCTGGTGAGTTTGAAGGTTCCAAACTTTAGGGCACCGATCTTGTTTAAGATTCTGCACAACTTGGCTTTCATTACTTTCTCTTCTTTGTTTAGCGACAACACGGCTCCCTCAAAACATTATCTTGACAAGCTTTCTGCGATTTTCAAGCCAAACTCCCTAGCCGCTTCTGGTCCTCTTCCTGTTATTATTTTACCGTCGACCACAACCGGAGCGTCTGAGATTACTGCTCCTCCCTTCTTTAGTTCGTTTATGGTGGTTGCTGTTCGAAACACTGTTGCCTTTCTCCCTTTGAGGAGTCCTGCTTTGGCCAAGACCACGGGGGATATGCAGATAGCTGCTACTAGCCCTCCTTTTGTATGTAAAGCTTGAACTATTTTGTGAACCTTTGAGTTGTTCCACAGATGGGTTTGGGAGCCGGATCCTCCGACAACGACAACAGCGTCAAACTCCGTTGGGTTAACCTCATCTATAGTTGTGTCAGGGGTTACTTGCGTGCCAAACATTCCTCTTGCTGTTCCAGCTACGGTGCTGGCTACCACAACTTTGACACCCTCCCTTTCCAGGATGGCTTTCGGCTCTTGATATTCTTCATCTCTAAAGTCTCTTGGAGCGATTATCATCAAGGCTTTCTTTTCCACTTATCGTTAGCCTCCTTTCACAGTTCTTGTCTGAACTTTATTGCGGGTTGGGTTTTAAAGGGCTTGTGCTGTCCGTTACGCTTAAATGAAACTCGTGGGAATCTTGTAGAAGGAGATTTCAATGGTTGATGTGTGGCTTCCCTATGGCAAAACCGATGTTTGCGCGAGAATCCCCACCAGAAACTTCTTGGGCACGATTGAACCAAAGGAAAAACCGGGTGTAGCAGACTCTCGAGCTGAGGTTGAGAGGGCTCTAAGAGAGCCTATTGGAACCAATCCGTTAGGTGAAATCGTAAAGTCCGGTGAAGCGGTAGCTGTGGTTGTGGATGACGCAACCCGGGCAACCCCAAGCTATCTGATGGTTCCTCCTCTGCTGGACGAACTGAATCGGGCGGGTGTGAAGGACGAAAGCATCACCCTCATTTTCGGGTGCGGTAGCCACCGCGCGGTGAAACCGGAAGAGATGAAGAAGCTTGTGGGTGAAGAGGCAATAGAAAGAGTGAAGGTGGTGAATCACGACTGCAAATCTGAGGATCTTGTATACCTCGGTACAACAGGTAAGTTTGGGACGAAGGTCTACGTGAACAAGGTTTTCGCCGAATCTGAAGTCAGGATTCTGACTGGAGATGTTGAACTGCACTACTACGCTGGGTATGGCGGTGGGAGAAAAAGCGTTTTGCCCGCCATCTCGGGTGCGGAAACCATCCAACGTAATCACACAATGCTTTTGAATCCTAAGGCTAGGACGGGTGTGTTAGAGGGCAACCCTGTGCATGAAGACATGGTGGAGGCGACGAAGCTGGCAAAGGTTGATTTCATTCTGAACATCGTTACCAACAGCAAGAACGAGTTGGTTAAGGCGTTTGCGGGAGATTCGGAACAGGCCTTCTATGAAGGGGTGAAGCTTGTGGACGAGATGTACAAGGTGCCCATTGAACGTAGGGCAGATGTTGTGCTTGTGAGTTCGGGTGGTCATCCTCTCGACCTCAACCTTTATCAGGCTTACAAAGGAGTTGACAACGCGCTTGACGCTGTGAAGAGGGGTGGAGTCATAGTTTTGGTGGCTGAGTGTCCTGAGGGACATGGGCACGATGTTTTCTACGATTGGATGACGAAATTTAAGGACGCAAAGCAGATGGAGAAGGAGATAAAGAGGCGCTTCCGTCTCGGGGGGCACAAAGCTTACTACCTGCTGAAGGCTGTGCAGAAGGCTGAGATAATCCTTGTTTCCGCCATGCCAGACTATCTGGCTCAGAACGTGTTCAAGTTGAAGACGGCGAGGGCGATCAACGATGCTTTGCGCGACGCCTTCGACATCGCAGGCAAGAAAGCGAGAGTTTGGGCTATGCCCCACGGAAACATGACGCTACCAATCTTCAAGGCTACAGAATAACAGGATAAAAAAGGGAGCGACTGGGGGAACCGTGCAAACGACGTTCACGCTGAGGCGCTTTAATTCCTCGGATTTGGAGAAGGTGATGTACATAAACCGTGTGTGTCTCCCAGAGAATTACACAAACTTCTTTTTCTTAAATTTGCATAAGCGCTTTCCTGAGACGTTCCTAGTTGCGGAGGAGAAGGAAGAGGT
>JAOUMI010000060.1 GCA_029881555.1 Candidatus Bathyarchaeota archaeon
TTTTTCTAGTTCCCACCGTGTTACCTCATTTTTGTTGTTGGGCATGTGAGGCTCATACTCCTTCCATTCCTTTTGTAGAGAGAGTTAACATGCACTTGGTTCTAACAACAATAAGGGAAGAATTTAGAATCGTGTAATCTCTTTAAGCCGCAGAAGATTCGCATGCGCGCGCATTTGCAGTTGTTGTGGACAAAAGCGATGGGACAGTATCATTTACTGGTTTGAAAAGAACGGCGTGGAAGCTGAGGAGATCGGAAAAGTAACTGACTCAAGAAAGACCATTGTTTTGTATAGAAGAGAGAAAATTGAATTAGTGCATTTTTAAAGTTTTTGTTTAAATTCATGTAAGTAAGACTTAAATTTTTAAATGTTTAATGACATGATATGAGGTATCGCGTTAGAATTGAGGTTTCTCTCAAACCGGGACATTCCGATCCCGAGGGAGAAACCACAGCGAAATCCCTGAAAGATTTGAGGTACCCTGTGGAAAATGTTAACGTTAGTAAAGTTTATGAAGTATATCTTAAGGCAAGCTCTCTGAAAGAGGCTGAGAAATATGCTGATGAGATGTGTAGGAAGTTGCTTGCAAATCCGACAAAGGATAACTATCACTTCGACATCGAGGAGTCAAAATGACCACTCGGCTTTACATCAAGAGAAACGTACCTTTCGAACTTTCGGACGTAAACGTGTTAGACGCAAATGAGAAAGAGCTGGCGCAAATCAGCAACGAGCTAGGGATTGGCCTAACTCTCGATGAAATGAAGAGCGTCAAAAAACATTTTTCAAACATGAAAAGAAACCCAACCGACGTTGAACTTCAAACCATCGGCCAAACTTGGTCAGAGCACTGCTACCACAAAACCTTCAAGGGCGACATCGTCACGCCCAAAGGAAAACTGATCGTAGCCAACATGTTCAAGGAGTACATAGCAAAGGCTACAAGAGAACTCAACTTGCCTTGGTACATCTCCGTCTTTGAAGACAACGCGGGCATAGTGGATTTTGAAAGCGGCTACGCAATCGCTGTGAAAGTGGAAACCCACAACCACCCATCAGCCATAGACCCCTTCGGAGGAGCTGCCACCGGAGTAGGCGGTGTCATCAGAGATATACTGGGGGTTTGGGCTGATCCCATAGCCTGCACCGATGTTCTCGGTTTCGGACCCCTCGACTACGACTATGATAAGGTTCCTCCGGGAACAAAGCATCCAAAATATCTCTTTAAGGGAGTTGTCGCCGGCATAGGCCACTACGGAAACAACATGGGAGTACCCACGGTCAACGGCGCGATATACTTTGACGAGAGCTACGTGGGCAACGTTGTGGTGTACTGCGGCTGCATAGGAATCCTCCCAGCAAACAAGTTTGTAAGAGACACAAGGCCCGGAGACATCGCTGTTTTGGCGGGTGGAAGAACAGGACGAGACGGAATCCACGGAGTAACCTTCGCGTCAGCCGAGCTAACGGAGGGGTCTGAGGAGGTCTCGAGACCAGCGGCTCAAATCGGGAATCCCATAGAAGAAGAAAAACTCAAGCGCGCAATCCTTGAGATACGAGACAACGAACTAGGCTCCGCCATAACCGACCTAGGAGGCGGGGGGCTATCTTGCGCCACAGGCGAGATGGCACAAAGATCGGGCTGCGGAGTTCACGTTGAACTCGATAGGGTTTCCATCAAATATCCTGCTATGGCTCCGTGGGAGATTTACATTTCAGAATCACAAGAGAGAATGCTGTTGTCTGTCAGGGAGAAAAACCTTCAGAAAGTCTTGAATATCTTTGAAAGTGAGGACACAGAGGCAACTCCTGTTGGAAGATTCACCGAAGGCAGAACGCTTAGAGTCCATTACCGTGGACAGAAAGTTGCCGACTTAGATTTACATTTCTTGTTTGACCCACCGAAAGCCATAAGGACTGCAAGATGGGAAAAGCCAAGTGGCGTGGAGCCGAGTTTTGCTGAGCCAAGCAACCTAACTAAAGACCTGCTGAAAATTCTGTCCGCTCCAAACGTTGCCAGCAAGGAGCCGGTGATAAGAACCTACGACCACGAGGTTAAGGGAAACACCGTCTTGAAACCTTTGCACGGAAAGTATAGTGGCCCCAACGACGCTGCGGTCATAAAACCTCTGTCAAACTCTTGGAAAGGAATCGTTATCTCGTGTGGAATGAATCCCAACTATGGAAAGATTGATCCTTACTGGATGGCTGCCTCCGCCATAGACGAAACCATCAGGAACAACGTTTCAGTTGGTGGGCGGAGAATCGCTCTGTTGGACAACTTCACTTGGGGCAGCCCTGAAAGACCAGATAGAATGGGCTCGCTGATTAGGGCTTGCCAAGCCTGCTATGACTTCGCGAAGGCGTTTGGAACCCCCTTCATCTCAGGAAAGGACAGCCTCTACAACGAGTTGCGGGTTGGACCAGACCTCTCAATTTCAGTCACCCCAACTCTCCTAATCACCGCAATAGGAATAATTCCGGATGTGAAAAGGACAGTTTCTGCTGATGTGAAGAAACCGGGAAATTTGATCTACGTAATTGGCCAAACTTATCCTGAGTTGGGCGGCTCCGAATACTACAAGTTGAGAGGTTTTACGGGAAAAACTGTCCCAAGGGTTAGAAAAGCTCAAGCTAGGAGAGTCGTAAAATCGATTGTCGAGGCGATTGATTCTGGGTGTGTCAAATCATGCCACGACCTTTCTGAAGGAGGCTTGGCGGTGGCGGCTGCTGAGATGGCATTTAGCGGGGGGCACGGAATAAGATTGAACCTGAGAAGCGTTCCGCGAGCTAGAAGCATGAGAAGAAACGACCATATCCTCTTCTCAGAATCCAACAGCAGACTTTTGGTTGAAGTTCCGGAGAAAAGCAGAGAAGATTTTGAGGCGTCAATGGGAGGAACCGTTTGTTCGGTGATTGGTCGGGTTGAGAAGGATGAGCGTCTCTATGTTTACGGTCTAGACGACAAACGAATAGTCAACGCAAGCCTAAGCGAGTTGCGAGACGCTTGGAAGAGCACATTCAGGAAATGGCAATGAAAAGAGATGACATTAACGTTTGCATAATGAGAGTCGGCGGGACAAACTGCGACGCAGAAACCAAAAGGGTCTTCGACGATCTGGGAGTTAGGGCGGAAATCGTACGCTTCAACGAGATAATCAAAAAGAAAAATCTGCTGGACTACAGCGCTCTCGTGTTTCCAGGCGGCTTTTCCCACGGAGACTATGTAAGAGCTGGGGCCATCTGGGCAAAAGAAGCCTTAGTCAGACTTGGCAACGAGCTAAAAGAGTTCGTTGAGGAGGAGAGACTTGTTTTAGGGATTTGCAACGGTTTTCAGGTTTTGGTGGAGAGCGGTCTGTTGCCTGGATTTGGAGGAATAGCTGAGTTTCCGGAGGCCACTTTAGCCACCAATATCCCTATAGGATATTACTGCAACTGGGTTTACCTCAGACACGAAAACTCTGGTAAATGCGTTTTCACTCAAAAAATCCCGAAGGGAAAGGTGCTGAGAATACCTGTGGCCCATGCTGAGGGAAGATTCGTTTTCCCAAAGGAGAATGAGAAGCGTTGCTTGGAGAGACTTTACAACAACGACCAGCTTGTCTTTAGATACTACGACGAAAAAGGAGAATTCGCGGAAGGGCGATATCCAACAAATCCCAATGGTTCCTTTCACGATATTGCTGGAATCTGCAATCCGGCTGGAACAGTTTTTGGATTAATGCCCCATCCGGAAAGAGCCTACTACAGTTGGCAGTTGCCAGACTGGACGAGATTGGAAAATCCGTCTGAATATGGGGATGGACGGTTAATCTTTGAATCTATGATTGAATACTTGGTGGAGAAATTATAGTTTATATATGTTGGGATAAACTCTTGCGGAGTACATTACGCACTTCACAAAATGCGCGCGCGTGTCTTTATCTCGCCAGCGTCCCCAGCACATCAAACTGCATCTCCCTTGGCTCACTGAGGAACTCTATCTTCTCGGAGAGCTCCTTATCCCTCTTGATCATCTCAGCTAAGGCTTCTGAGATCCAGAACCTTTCGAGCTCAAGTGTATTCTTTATCCTGACGACTTTGGCCTTTCTCGGGTCGATTGGCCCGCAGGTTCGAAGCGCCATCGCAATGGAGTTCCTATCGTTGGGGAGGAAAACTGGTATCTTAGCCGTCTCAGGCGAGCCTTCCGTTAGGCAGTTAACGAAGGTTGCGTCGTAGTCGATCTTAGATACTACCCTTTTGGTGGTTAGGTCCGCGATTCCTATTCCAATGGCGTTTCCGCTGGTTTCCTCGGAAAGATCTAATACGACAATTCTTTTTATCTTCGGCGCTCTCGGATCACTCTCATCAGGAAGCCAGAACCTTCCCGTGACGTTGGTGTCCATTCCCTCGCCGCTTATGTTTTTCCCTATCTCTTCCACGATGAGGACATCGATCTCCTTAAACGGAAGCCTAGCAAGTAGCTCCTTAGCTTTCTCTAGGAGCTTCATCTCTTCCTCTTCGATCTCATCTGGCTCGAGGGCCTTCACTATCGCGATCTCATGGTAGGCGTTCTCGACCACCGTAAGGCCTAGGAGTATGGGTGCCTTCTTCATTATCATCTTGGCCGCGAGCGGTATGAGCCTGTGGTATCCCTCGGACTGGTACCAGTGGATCGTCTCGGCTCCCTTCTGTTTGCCAAGGCCAATCACCATCATCTTCATCAGTCCGCTTTCAATCTTTCCCTTGAAGTCTGTATGGGGTTTCACCCTCGCGACCAAAATTATGCCGTCCGCCTTCAGGGCGATCCTATCGACGTAGACTGCGGCGCCGTTGTCCAGCCTCCCTATCTCGTCGACCTCCATGGATGAATGTATGGGCGAGCCGACAGTTTCGGGGGTTATGCCGAGTTTGCTCAAG
>JAOUMI010000062.1 GCA_029881555.1 Candidatus Bathyarchaeota archaeon
GAATCGTGTCGAGGCAGCAGGAGAGTTTCCTCTCAATCTCCTCGTGGAGCTCGCTTACATCCACAACAAGAAGAATCAGATCTGAGAAGATGGTTTCTTCGAGGGTTGAGTGAAACGCTTCTATGAGTGTCAGGGGAAGACGGTCTATAAACCCAACTGTGTCCGTTAGCAAAACTTTCCTCTCAGATAGGCTTACTGCCCTGGTTGTTGTGGAGAGGGTGGTGAACAAACCTGGGTCCACGGGAACAGCTTCTTCGGCGAGAGCGTTGAACAACGAACTCTTGCCAGCGTTGGTGTACCCAGCCATGGAAATCAGAGAAAAGCTTAGTTCGAGTCTGCGGACTCGATGCAGACGTCGTTTCTTTCTTATTTTCCTCAGTTTGTCCTTTATAGAGTAGATTCGTCGTCTTATGGTCTCGTAGTAAAGGTCTACCTCGTATTTTCCCAACCCCATAAACCCTGGTTGCTCGCCCATCCTTGCCAGTTGCACCCTCTTTCTTGCACGAGGTAACTCGTATCTCAGTTTAGCCAGCTCGACCTGAAGCTTGGCTTCGGAGGTTGACGCTCTCCGCGCAAAGATCTCCAGAATGAGTTGGAAACGGTCAACAGCCTCGACGCCGGTTGTCTTGGCTAGGTTGTAGGCCTGAACAGGTCTCAGCTCGTTGTCAAATATGGTTTTCTCAACCCCGTTTTTAGCGACCAGCTCAGCCAGTTCCTCTGCTTTGCCGCTGCCGATCTGATAGCTCGGATCTGGCTCTCTCACCTGTTCAAGAGAGCCCACAACCGTGTATCCAGCCGACTCGGCGAGGCTCTGAAGCTCGTCTAAGGTAGAGCGCTCGGACGGAAGTCGCCGCTGAACTATGCTTGCTCTCGTTCTTTAGTTACCTCCGTTTTCTTCTTCACATGAGCTACTTCTCCGAGAGTTACCTTGCGAAGCTGAGGTAGATGTGTGGATGGAACCTTGGGTTCTGAGAGTGGAGCAAGTAACTTCACCCTCAGCGTGTATTCAAGTTTGCTCGCAAGCTTGTGATCAGGGGTCATTTTCCCGCTCTCAATCTTCCTAAGAAGCGAAACCTTTTCACCGATTTTTCTCCCCAAATCCTTGTGGCTCAGCCCCAACTTTTCTCTTCCCCGCTTCACGCGCAACCTGAAATCGCCCACAAGCTCCAACTCTTCGGTGGGTTCCGGAGGCTGCTTCTTCATGACAATCTTGGGCAGAGACGGTCTGACTGGCCTTTTCACGCGTTGTGGGGACGGTAGCTTCCAAGAGGCTGAACTCAGCTTGACGCAGTTTCCGCAAACAATCATTTTGGCTCCTTCGATCGTTGCTCTGTAGGGTTTCCCCACGATTCGATGCCCGCAGACCTCGCACCGCACAGAATCTTCACCCAAACGGTTTTTATCGCCAACGATTCCTTATACTCGTCGAACCTAAATGGTGAAAACATGGGTGATAAACTTACCGCTCTCCAAAAGATCAGGAGCATAGCAAACTATCAGTTTGGAAAGGGAGTGGGAGAGAAACTTTTCCCAGACGAGGTTGAAATTGTTCATTCCAGAAGAACAGGGAAAATACGCCACGTTTATCTAAGTGAAAAAATACTGGCAACCCTGCGACCCACCAACGGTCTCTTTTCATTAACCATTGCAGGAGCCAAACAAATGGTGGAAAGCGTGAAAGCCCGACGGCTGTGGGTTAAAGTTGGGGAAGAAGCCGAACCGTTTGTCGTTAGGGGCAAGAGCGTCTTTGCCAAACACGTGATCGACGCTGATGAAGAGATTCGTCCTCAGGAGGAAGTGATCGTTATTAACGAGGACAACAAAGTTTTAGCCGTGGGAAGGGCGTTGCTAACTGGAAAAGAGATGAAGGCTTTTGAAAGAGGAGTGGCGGTGCGAGTGCGGAGAGGCGCCGCAGAAGAAGTTAAGAAGGAAACGGCGAGAGTATAATAGACGAGGAGAACCGCGTTGATAAGAAGGAGAGTGAGCCCGAGAGATGCAAAAAGAATGATGCAACGCATGGGCCTCAGCATGGAAGGAATAGCCAACGTCGAAGAGGTCATCATACGAACCAGCACAAAAGAGATCATTGTGGAGAACCCGGAGGTCGCCGTGCTTGACCTTCATGGACAGAAAATCTTTCAGGTGACAGGACAGGTCACTGAGAAAAAAATTGAAAAGAAGACGGAGATTCCAGAGGAAGACGTTAGACTCGTTGCGGATCAGACCGGCAAAAGCATGGAAGAGGCGCAAAAAGCGCTTGAAGAGACAGAGGGGGACCTTGCAAAGGCCATACTTCTTCTTCAGGCAAAAGGCTAACCGCATCCTAACAACAGAGCTTCTCTGTATATGTTAATGCGGAGTCAGAATTGTTTAAGCACGTCTTGTTTTTCCATGATGTGGCCGCAGTAATGGCACTTTAAGCGAAGTGGTTCCTCACGTTCAACGTAGAAAGTTGGCTGTATCGGCTCACTGCTGTTGGAGACGCAAGCGGGGTTTGCACATTTTACTATCCTACGTAAGACAGAGGGTAGCTTAACCCTTTGTTTTTCCACAACCTTGTAGTCCCGGACTATGTTGATGCTGGCGTGAGGGGCCAACAACGCTATCTTATCCACCTCTTTTGAGTTTAGTTCTCTCCCCTCCACTTTTACCATGTCTTTCACTCCGAGTTTTTCGCTGGGAACGTTCATAGCTACGGTCACAACTCCTCCTGTGCGCCCGGTTATTCCCAGAATTTTTACCACGTCAAGTGCGTGGCCAGATGTTATGTGGTCAATCACTGTGCCGTCTTTGATCTTGGACACCCGCAGGGTTTTTTCAGCCATATCCATCAGCCTCAAGATTGATATTTAAAGGCTGGTAAAAAGTATTTATGACTTGTCAAAATTGTTTCCTTTTATACTCTATATGTAGTTTGGTTTTCGTCTTTTCAAGAGTTGCTTAACCTGCCAATCTCAAAAGAAAACTTAGGATGCTATAGTCAACATTCTGAACAAAAGAGTTATTTATCCATAATGAAAGTTTGTTTGGTGTCAAGGTTGGAGTTTAAGGGAAGAGACATAATTTCAATTAAGGATTTCACGCGTGAGGAAATCGATTACGTTTTGAAAATTGCTGGTGCGATAGAGCCAGTTGCAAAAAGCGGCTCGGACATGCTTCAAAGAAAGACGCTCGCAACCCTATTCTACGAGCCTAGTACACGAACTCGACTGAGCTTCGAGGCAGCCATGCACAAGCTTGGAGGGTCCACAATAGGGTTTGCAGAGGCGGAGATAGCGTCGGTCAAGAAGGGGGAAAACCTCGCGGATACCGTGCGTGTTGTGGAAAGCTATGCGGATGTCATTGTTTTGCGACATCCGCTGGAGGGAGCGGCTCGACTCGCCGCAGAATTCGCAAAGGTTCCGATAATTAACGGTGGGTCTGGTGCGGAGGAGCATCCGACACAGGCACTTTTAGATTTGTACACGATTCTGAAGGAGAAGAGACGAATCGACGGGCTCAACATTGCCTTAATAGGGGACCTGCGCTACGGACGCACAGTTCATTCTCTCGCGTACGCGCTTTCGCTCTACGACGTGAGGTTGCACATAGTCTCACCGGAGTCTCTTCGGATGCGGAGGGAGGTGTTGGACGTCATCAAGGAGAAGATAGAGGTTGTTCAGCAAACCGAAATTGAGGAGATTCTACCAGAAATGGACATACTCTATGTGACAAGGATTCAGAAGGAGCGTTTTCCAGACCTAGCAGAGTACGCGAAGGTTAAGGGGGCGTACAGGATAGACCTTGAGACGCTGAAAAACGTGAAGAAGGACATGATTATTTTGCATCCGCTCCCTAGGGTTGAAGAAATCGCCGCCGAAGTGGACGAAACACCACACGCCAGGTATTTCCAGCAAGTTTGGAACGGCATAGTCATGAGGATGGCACTTCTAGCACTCGTCTTGGGCGCAATAGAATAACTCTGTTTACAATGCAACTCTATATCTGTCTAGCAGTTCTTTCTTTTTCGCTTCGTTCCACCCGCTTACCGCTTGGTAGTACCCTGTTACTCTCGACCACCATTCTAGGTCACTGGACCCACAGTTGGGACATAGCTCGTTGATGCCTCCTGTAACCTTTCCGCAGCTGCTGCAGATTGTTAGGTCTTTCGTGTAAGCGTAGTAGCCCACTTGAGTTTGGGTGGCAATCCTCTGGGTTAGTTTGTAAAGTGCCTCTGGATCTGGAGAGTTTTGTCCAAGCCATACGTGGAACATGTTTCCTCCGCTTAGGAGTGGGAAGAACTTCTGTTCTATGTTTATCCTCTCAATTAGGTTTGTTTTGGCCCCGACGTAGATGTGAGTTCCGTTGCTGTAGTAGACTGGGGCATCAGTTTTCCCTTCGGCGAGCGAGGACTTTGCTACGTTTAGGTCTCCTTTAACAAGCTTCTCAGCCTTATCGCGATAGTTTTCTGTTAGGAGGTCTGCCACCGCGAATCTCTGAGCTGTGGACTCGGCTGGTGTCCTAGCCAAAGTGAGCTTTAGTCCACTCTTTTCTTGGAGTTCCTCCTTGTACTTTTGCATCTCCAAGATTAATCTAACTAGGATTCTGATGGCATCCGGATGCTCGTGAAGCTGATAGCCTGTGTGCCACTGAGCCATTTCATTTCCACCCACGAAACCCATGGTGAAAACAAGTTCGTCGAAGTCTACAGCTGGAGGACCTTTCCGACCGGTCTTAGGGTCCATCGGGCGTTGGGTGGCGAAGGGAATCCGATTGTGCTTTAATATGAGGTTCATCCACTTCTTCTTGATTCTAAATATTTCAACAGCGTAGTCCATGAGCCTGCGACTTTCCTCAAAGAGCTTGGAGTCATCTCCGTTGGCTTTGTAGGCCATT
>JAOUMI010000063.1 GCA_029881555.1 Candidatus Bathyarchaeota archaeon
TCCCACGCGATTATGTAATAGCTTAAGACTATCAAGCACCAGTGGTGCTCTACCATTTTTGTAAGGATCTGGGATGCTTAAGTTCTTCAAGTCGTTTTCAGACTTTACCACCCGTTCAACAATCTGTGGGTAACCATCTCTCTTTCTCTGGATTTTACACCCAAAAGCTTCCGCCTCAACGGTTAAGCAACCCCAAGGCGACATCACGTTATCATGCCCAAATAATTCCTTCGCCGTCATTTGTGCCTTAGCTATCCCACCGGCACTATAGTAAACATCATCAAAGTTTACTCCCAACTCGTTCAAAACCCATTTTCCTCCACCGAAAAACAGATACCCCAAAGGAGGTCTCTCCGTCTCCTCAAACCTTATCGCTTTTTCAAACCGTTCCATTGAGGTTTCTACCATTTCCATGCATCCCACCCTAATGAGCGCGTCTGACCGTATCTAACAATTTATTTCATGACCTCTGCAATCAGTTCCGTGAGGTCGTAGAATTTCAGCCGTGAACCGCTCTCTCGGATCGCGTCTTTGAGATTGTGGGCACAGAAGGGACATGCCGATACAATAGAATCCGCCCCAACTTCTCGGGCTTCTTCAAGCCTTCTCACGGCGGCCTGCAGGGCAAAGTCATTGAAACTCGCCTTTACTCCTCCGCCAGCTCCACAGCAACGAGCGTTTTCCCTGTTCTTCGACATTTCAACGAATCTTATTGCTGGAATTGATTTTAGGACTTCTCTAGGCTGTTCGTAGATTCCAGTGTGCCTTCCTAAGTGACAAGGATCGTGGTATGTAACCGTTTCAGGCACCTTTCTCACCAGCTTTAGACTGCCTTCCTTAATCAGTTCTGCCATGAGTTCAGATGCGTGGACAACTTTAAACGGGATTTCACCGACAAACTCTGGATAATCTTGGCTAAGGACTCGATAACACCCAGCGCAGGAAGTAACAACCCTTGTCACACCAGTCTTTCTTATCGCCTCCACGTTATGCCTCGCCAATTTAAGAAACAAATCTCTCCTTCCGACTCTCAGCGCTGGCGACCCACAGCACCATTCCTCAGGGTGAAGCGTTATGAAATCTACTTTAGCACCATTTAGTGTTCTCACCGTGGCTTCAGCGATTTCAGGTCTTCTGTAGGCTGTTGTGCAACCAACGAAGTACGCAGTATCCGCTTTTCCCGCGACCTCTGCCTCTGAGGGCAACCATTTCATCCGTTCCTCGTGGAGTTCGCCATAGGGGTTGTGAGCATTTTCAATGCTTTTGGCGAAGGCATCGTGCTCGGGTCTTGTAAAGCCCTTCTTCACAAGTTCCGCTCTCAAACTTTCATTTATCTTTACAGTGTCAAGTTCGAGAGGGCATCGTTCCTTGCAAAATCCGCAGGTTGTGCATAGGAAAAATCTGTCCGCCAAACCTTGAGAGGCATCTATCAATCCGTCTAAGAACGATAGTGCAATAGCGTTTCTTCCCCTCGCTGTTAGTGATTCCACCCCAAGAATTGGATAGGTGGTGCAGCCTCTTCTACAGAAGCCGCAACGACAGCGGCTGCATAGAGTTAGATCTTTGTAGACATTTTGGGGAACGTTCATGGGCTAAGCCACCCTGGATTCATGATGTTGTTCGGATCCAATGTGCGCTTAATCGCTCTCAAGACATCTAGCGCGGGTCCATGTTCCTCTCTCATTAGATGTGGAAACCTAGTACCAACTCCTACGCAGTATGAAGTTGTGCCGCCGAGCTCAAGAGCTTTTCTCAGCGCCTCATCTCTCGCTGCGATATAAGCTTTTACCTCTGACTCGTCAAAAGCGGAATCCATGCCCAAGTTTTCAGGAAGTACCCACGAAGCTATGTCGAAGATCTTAACTCCTCGTCTTTTTGCCCAATCCTCGAGAAATTTGTAGAATTCAAGCACTTTACTGACTGGAACCGCCGTGTCAATGCTTCCGGCGGCCCCTACTAGATTCATCTTTGAAAACATGTCATGTCTATCTGCCCAATATTGTTCGGCAACCTCATCACTTATCTTCATGCCCCCTTCTGCTTCCAGTATGGACGCTGTACGTTTCGCTTGGGCATCAACCACTTCTTTGACACCTTCATAGCTAATCATCACAAAGCCGTTCGCCCTTGACTTTTCTACAAGTCCTTCCATCCCTTCCTTGTTTGTAACAAGTTGCATCATTGGGCATAAGCCAGCTCTTAAAACCTTGAGTAATGATTTGAAAGCTTGTTCAAAGTCTTTGAAGCCATAGACCAGGATAACTCTTTTTTCAGGCGATGGGTGTATTCGCAGAACTGCTTCGGTTATCATGCCCATCGCTCCCTCAGCGCCAATGAAAAGACTTTTAACGTCAAAACCAGTGGACGACTTCGGCACACTTCTGGTCTCAATGACAATGCCTGTGGGCAAAACCACCTTGAGAGACAACACAAGGCGCCCCATATCACCGTACTTGCCAGCTCTCCACCCTACGGACCATGTGGATATGCAGCCCCCTACCGTAGCAGAGGGGAAACTGCCCGGGTCATGACCGAAAGTGAAACCCCTCTTACTTAGGGCCTCCTCAAAATCTTGAAGAATCAATCCAGGTTGAACTTTCGCGCTCATGGATTCCTCATCTATGGCAAGTATCCTATTCATTCTTGTTAGATCTACAACAACCCCTCCCTTAGATGGGACAGCTGAACCCGCGTAGTTTGTTCCAGAACCCCTCGGGGTCAGAGGTATATGGTGTTTGTTGGCGAGCACCACTATTTCCTGTACTTCTTCTGTAGTTGCTGGACGTACAACAGCGAGAGGTATTACCCCATGCTTTGGGTGAGTTAGAAAAGGGCACCGGTCGCGGGAGTAAGGTATTAAATCATACTGCTCATATAGAACATTATCTTTTCCAACAATCTCCGTCAAAAGCCTAACAATGTCTCTAGGATTCCGACTAACTGCATCTTTCATTTTCTAGCCTACCTAAGCCGCCTTTTGTATGTTTGCTTTCTTTTTAATTGGCTTTAACTTTACGCAGCGCCTCTTCCGATGTTTCTATAGTTTTTGTGATTTCATCTTTTGTGTGTACGACAGACACGTACCACTGTTCGAAATGGCAGGGCCCCCACGGGAGAACCCCTCTGTTAACCATGTTAAACCAGAATTCCCACGTCTTTTCAAGGTCAGTGGCGTCTGCGGTTCTATAGTCTACGGGTTCCACATCTGTAAAGAATACGTATCCTAGAGGGCCTATGCTATTCACACACGCTGTGACACCGACATCCTCAATCACATCCCTTACGCCTTTACTTAGTTCGTTCCCTAGCTCAGTCATATACCTGTGCGCTTTGTTCGTCATCACTTGTGTTAGGCAAGCTAGCCCCGCGGAAATTGAGAGAGGATTCGCACAGTATGTGCCTCCATGTGAGGTTCGTCCAATGGGGCGGAGCGATTCCATGATTTCTCTTTTCCCTCCGAAGGCTGCTAATGGAAGTCCTCCTCCGATGGCTTTGGCAAGGGTTATTATGTCAGGCTCAATCTTGTAGAGTTCGCTGGCTCCGCCAGGAGCCACCCTGACTCCCGTCTTAACCTCGTCGAAAATGAGGAGTATGTTATATTCTTCTGTAAGTTTTCGGATGCCCCTTAAGTAGCCTTTTTTTGGAAGAACCACTCCACAGTTTAACATTATGGGTTCCATTATTAATGCGGCGATTTCACCCTCATGCTTTTTGAAGAGGCTCTCCATAGCCGCCACATCGTTGAATGGGGCTACGAGAGTGTTTTTCACGGTGTCTTTTGGCATCCCCTCGGATTGAATGTATCGTGTGGGAGCCCATTTTGGCCCAGCCTTTGCTCTAGGTGGGTCCACACTGATGAGGAGGTAGTCGTGTTGTCCGTGGTAGCACCCCTCTATCTTCACGATTTTGTCCTTGCCCGTGTAGGCTCTAGCAACCCTTATTGCATGCATGGTGGCTTCGGCGCCTGAATTAGCCAGCTGGAACATGCTCATCGTGGGAAATCGTTTTAACAGCTCCTTAACATACAAAGCAGTCTTTTCATGGGGCATCGTGTATACGCTGCCTTTCTCTATCTGCTTCTTTACAGCACCCACTATCGCCGGGTGGGCGTGTCCAGCTATGTTGATGCCATAACCCATGATGAGGTCTAAGTATTCGTTTCCGTCGACATCCCATACTCTGCTGCCCTTTGCCTTGCTGATGAAAAATGGATACGGCTCGAAATACCGCACAGCACTTCCAATACCACCGGGAACAACCTCTTTCGCTTCTTCCCAAAGCTTCTTTGATTTCTGAGTCCTAGTAGTGTAGGTCTTAACAGTTTCGTCTTTAACCATCTCTACTCCTTTCCTTTACACAACAAACTCATCATTCAGTCTCTGTGTTTAAGAATACTTTCAGGATGTAAAAGGACGATATAAGAGTAACGATGCAATTGAAAGAAACGTCTTCAATAGTCCACGCTTATGTATTCAATCCGGCTAATAATAGTGAAGAACGAGTATGTATCTGACAAAACAGGAGGAACGGATGCTCGCCGGAGGTTGTGGAGAATCCGTTCGGCTGGCAATGGAAATACTCACCGAAGTTGGAGACATCTACGGAGCAGAAGAAATGGCAAAAATCGCGAGCGCCCACACGGTTATGACCCCGTACCGAGACATCATGGACGCAGGAGTCGAAATATGCGAGAGGTTTGCCGAACTAGAAGCGAAATACTCGGTTCCAACAACACTGGATCCGGCTGGAATGGACCTACAGCGGTGGCGAGAATTTAAGATTCCAGAAGACTACGCGGAGAGGCAGATGAGAATTGTGAGAGCCCAAGAAAAACTCGGTGGAATTCCGGTGTGGACGTGTACGCCCTATCTG
>JAOUMI010000064.1 GCA_029881555.1 Candidatus Bathyarchaeota archaeon
CTGTTTATCCGAGCTGAAAACGTCGAGTCGGGCGAACCTATCGAAGAAGAATTTGACATGGTAGTTCTGTCAACAGGCATAGTCCCGACAGCAACAAATGATTTGGAAAAGATACTGCCAATTCCAGTTGACGACGACGGCTTTTTTGTAACCGCCAACCCAAAGATCGATCCGGTTACAATATCTCTAAAAGGCGTTTTCACAGCGGGGGTGGCTGAGAGCCCAAAGGACATTCCGGATTCAGTAGCTCAAGCCAGCGCCGCAGCCATGAAAGCCTCAATAATTCTTAAGGGAGAAGGGTTTGGTCAAAATGTCTAGAGAAAAGCCTAGAATCGGCGTGTACATCTGTCATTGCGGGATTAACATAGGTGGGGTAGTGGACGTTGAAGACGTAGCAAAATACGTGGGGACATTGCCAAACGTTGTCGTTGCAAAACACTACGTCTACATGTGTTCTGCTCCTGGCCAAGATATGATCAAAAACGACATTAAGGAGCACAAGCTTAACCGGCTGATCGTTGCGTCATGCACTCCACGCATGCATGAGCCCACGTTCCGTGGAGTTGTAGAGGAAGCGGGATTAAACCCTTACCTGTTTGAAATGACAAACATCCGGGAGCACTGCTCATGGGTTCATGCGGCTGAGCCAAAGAAGGCAACGAAAAAAACCAAAGACCTAATCAGGATGTCGGTTGCTAAAGCTTCGCTCTTGGAACCCCTCCATAAGAGAGAGGCAGAGGTTACTGAACGAGCCCTCGTAATTGGGGCCGGCGTCTCCGGTATGAGATCTGCTCTGGATTTAGCTAATAGAGGTTTCGAGGTTTATTTGGTAGAAAATTCTCCTAGCATCGGAGGTAAAATGGCTCAGTTAAACGAGGTGTACCCAACAGGTGAGAAGGCTATAGACGCCTTAGAACCATTGATGAAAGCTGTTGCATCCCACCCGAAGATCAAATTGTTTACCAACTCAAAAATAGAGGCCGTGGACGGTTTCATTGGAAACTTCAAGGTTAAAGTTGCCGTAAAGCCGAGATACGTAACGAATGATTGCAATGCCTGCGGCAAGTGCGAATCCATATGTCCTATCGAGGTTCCAAATGAGCACGACTTTGGCTTGAGTAAAAGAAAGGCGATATACCTTCCATTCCCAGCAGCGTCGCCCCCAATCTACATTATCGACGAAGAAAACTGCAACAAGTGCGGAAAATGCGTTGAAGCTTGCGAGATAGGGGCGGTTGATCTCAAAGAAAAAGGGATGGGAATGGAGATCGGTGTGGGAACAATCATCGTTGCTACAGGATACGACTTGTATGATCCGCCAAAGGGAGAATACGGCTACGGACTCTACGACAACGTAATAACGTTGCCCCAGCTTGAGAGGTTGCTAGATAAGAACGGCCCAACAAACGGTCAACTGCTGTTCAACGGATCCACGCCAGAGAACATAGTGTTTATCTCTTGTGTTGGATCGAGACAGGAGCCGGGAATTTATAAGCCAGCCATAGAAGGTCAGCAGCTTAACAGGTACTGCTCTCGCGTGTGTTGTATGGCTGCTCTAAAGAACGCCTTAGCGATAAGGGAAAGATACCCCAATACGAGAGTTTTTTACCTTTACCGCGATATGCGGACTTTTGGAAAGGGACATGAGGAATACTATAGAAAAGCTAGTGAATCCCGGGTTTTATTTGTTAAATACAAGCTTGAAGCGCCGCCCGTGATTTCAAGTAGTTCAAACGGTTTGGTTGTCACTGCTCAAGACGTGCTTACCAACGATGAAGTCCTTGCCATACCCGCCGACTTGGTGGTTTTAAATGTTGGTATGGTGCCAAGTGCAGACGCCTCTGGACTTCAAGCTAAACTAAGACTCTCTAGGAGTGCTGATGGGTTCTTCCAAGAGGCTCATGCCAAACTTAGGCCGTTGGACACGGCTTTAGACGGAATCTTCCTAGCGGGTACGGCGCAGGGTCCAAAGGACATTACCGACAGCGCGGCAATGGGTAGCGCAGCAGCCGCGAGGGCGGCAATTCCATTGGCGAGAGGAAAAGTCGAAATTGAGCCCATTATAGCGGTGGTTAATGAGGACCTCTGTAGTGGGTGTGGGGTTTGTGTGGCTCTCTGCCCGTATAGTGCTATCAAAAAGGATGAGCAGGGTATTGCTAGAGTAACTGAGGTTGCCTGTAAGGGATGCGGCACTTGTGCAGCGAGTTGCCCGGCAAGAGCGATCACGGTTCTCTACTTTACGGATGAACAGATCAGGGCTCAGGCTCTTGCAGCGTTGGGGAGGATACCATCATGACGTTCGAGCCGAGAATCGTGGGTTTCCTCTGCAACTGGTGCTCCTACGCAGGCGCCGACCTAGCGGGCACAAGCAGAATACCCTACCCACCAAACGTGCGGATAATAAGGGTGATGTGCAGCGGAAGAGTTGATCCGGTCATCATTCTCGAAGCGCTTGCTCATGGCGCAGACGGTGTTATAGTGATGGGTTGTCATCCGGGCGATTGCCACTATGTAGAGGGGAACCTTCAGGCTGAACGGAAGATAAAGATGCTGAAGAAGCTGATAGCGTGGACAGGACTTGAACCAGAGCGTTTACGTCTTGAGTGGGTTTCCGCGTCAGAGGGCGGGCGATTTGCAGAAATCACCAAAGACTTCACAACCCAAATTATGAAACTTGGGCCATCCCCTTTGGCTGGAGAAAAATCAGACCCAAACCTGTTAGAAGGAATGTTGGCCGCCAAGGCAGCAGCGGAAGACTTCAGGCTGCGAGCGCTGGTTGGCAGAGAAAGGGAACTCGTTGAAGAGAAAAACGTGTACGGGGAGAAGAAACTCCAAGAGGACTTCGATAAGGTGATGTACGACGCCATCAGAGCCGAGTACATACGCAACAGAATGTACTTGATGATACAGAAAGAGCCGCTATCTGTTAAGGAACTAGCCAAACGTTTAGATATGGATCCCGGACAGGTGTTGCGTCACGTGGTAATAATGAGACGAAGAGGGTTAATGGCTGTTGACAGAATTGAAGGGACATCACCACTCTACATCGCACTGGAGGTAAAGTGATGACGGAAAAGGTGGGAGCCGTATTAGTCGTCGGCGGCGGAATCGCAGGAATACAGTCCTCGCTCGACCTAGCAGACTCGGGATTCAAAGTCTACTTGGCGGACGAGTCGCCAACAATAGGGGGAACCATGACTCAGCTTGACAAAACCTTTCCAACCAACGACTGCGCCATGTGCATCCTTGCTCCAAAACTTGTCACTGCAGGAAGACACCCTAACATTGAGCTGGTTATGGGTGCAAAAATAAAGAGCCTCGAAGGCGAAGAGGGTCATTTCAAGGTTACAATGGTGAGAAGACCTAGATACGTCAATGAGGAGAAGTGTACGGGTTGCGGGGTGTGCGCACAGAAGTGTCCTGTTGAAGCGATAGACGAATTTAATGAGGGCTTAAGCGAAAGAGGCGGAATTTTCGTCAAGTATCCTCAAGCGGTTCCCTTGGTGTACGCTATCGATAGAGACAAGTGCATTGGATGCGGCACATGTCAAGAGGTCTGCAAAGCAGGCGCAGTAGAGTACGACGAAGAGGAGAAAGAAATCCTGTTAGATGTTGGATCGGTCATACTGGCGCCCGGCTTTGAAGAGTTTGACCCCAGCCTCAAGAGCGAGTACGGCTACGGGCGATATCCAAACGTGGTTTCCAGCATCGAGTTTGAGCGCATTCTGAGCGCTTCAGGACCTTATGGCGGAATGGTTCTACGTCCTTCGGACGGCGAGATTCCTCGGAAGGTTGCTTTAATCCAGTGCGTTGGTTCACGTGATGCCAAGCTTGGAAACAATTATTGTTCCTCTGCTTGTTGTATGTACGCCATCAAGGAGGCGGTCATCGCCATGGAGCACAGTCCAGGTCTCCAATGCGCCATTTTCTTTATGGATGTGCGTGCGTATGGGAAGGAGTTTGATGATTACTACATTAGGGCGGAGGAGGAACACGGGGTCAAGTTCGTTCGATCCAGAGTTTCCCACATAGATGAGGTGCTGGGATCACGAAATCTCATAGTGAGGCATGTTGACGATGAGGGGTCGAAGGACGAAGAATTCGACCTCGTAGTGCTATCGGTTGGGATGAGACCGCCCAAAAACGCCGAGGAACTAGCCAAAACCATAGGCATCGAACTGAACAAGTACAATTTCTGTTCCACCAAAACCTTCTCGCCACTTAACACCTCTAGACCAGGAATATACGTTTGCGGAGCATTCTCAGCTCCAAAGGACATCCCTGAGAGCGTGGCACAGGCCAGCGGAGCTGCGGCGAAGGCGGCCAGCATGATCGCCCCAGAAAGGGGAAAGCTCACAGTTGTGAAGGAGTACCCGCCGGAGAGGGATGTTTCCGGAGAAGAACCCCGTATAGGAGTTTTCATCTGTCACTGCGGAATAAACATCGGCGGAATAGTCGACGTGCCAGAAGTCGTGGAGTACGCTAAAACGCTGCCAAACGTCGTGTACGCGGAGCACAACCTTTACACCTGCTCGCAGGACACGCAGAAAAAGATACGGGAGATGATACAGGAACACAAGCTTAACCGTGTTATTGTGGCGTCGTGCACGCCCAGAACACATGAGCCGCTTTTCAGAGAAACCATCCGGGAAGCAGGGTTAAACATATACCTTTTCGAGATGGCGAACATTCGGGATCAGTGTAGCTGGGTTCACATGCACGAGCCTGAAAAGGCAACTGAGAAGGCTAAAGACCTAGTTAGGTCGATTGTCGCTAAGTCCCGACTGCTGAGACCTCTGAAAAAGCCAGTGATAGACGTTGTGCCCGTTG
>JAOUMI010000065.1 GCA_029881555.1 Candidatus Bathyarchaeota archaeon
CAGGGGGGACTATAAAAGAGAAACTATCCAAGCTTAATCTTAACAGGCTCACGAAGAAAACTCATCGTATCCGAATCAATCGCCGAAACAATCTCGTCGTCACTGTCTCCCCGCTTAATCTCAACTTTCCTTTCAGTCGGCTCGATGTGGCTCACATTGACCCTCCTCCTCTTCACACCAGTCACCTTCAAGGGACCCGTAACAAGAACAAAGTTCTTGTCAATCACATCCACAACCACACACTTCAGTCCAGCCTCTCTACCCACAATCTTGACGCATATCCTCCCAACCTCAATCGCCGGCAACAAAAATCCTCCCGAAACTTTTGAAACTAGAAATCACCAACCATATTTATACCTTGTCAACATTTCCCCAACACAACACGATCAACAACCATACACAAAGCTCGAAAAACCTCGCCAGACTCCAAAAGATTAGCGTCAAGTATCAGATCGAAAGGTGAAAAGTCTGCCCCTAGACCAAAACCGTACAACCTCTTAAAAATCCCCCTGGTCTCCCCATCCTTCACCTCCAAAACACGACGAGCCTCCTCAACACTGATGCGATCCCTCCTCGCAAGACGCCTAGCCCTCTCATCCGTAGAAACCTCCAGCCAAACCTTAAAGGCTCCCTCCTTCAGCAGCCAAGGCATAGTCCAGCTGTCCAAAACAACGTTTCCCCGTCTCGCCCAATTCATTAGCTCCTCGTCCACCCTCTTATCAAACCTGTGATCCTTCGACCTCTGCTGAAGAAAACTCCTCCCCTCCTCAGTTTCCCACCACCCCCTCCCACACGGCTTATACCCGGTTTCGACGGCTAAAGCCTTCAACATATCCCCGCCGGAAAAATACCTAAGCCCATACCTCGTAGCCAGCCTCTTAGCCGCCGTGCTCTTCCCACACCCAGACATCCCAGCCACACAAATCACAATCCCCCTCTGTTTCTGCCCTTTCTGAGCCATGTCTACGCACTCCTTACCGCCTGCTTCAACAGCTCTCTGACGCAGTTGTGGCAGAGTTGGCCACCGTACACACGCTCCAGCCTCCTCTGACTCGCGGTGAGCTTTCGAAGCTCGGATGGAGTTGAATGAGGAACACCTGAAAGGGCCTGACCACACCTAGAGCAACGTGAAACACTGGTCTTCTCCCGCTTATAGTGGGTTTTGGTGCTTCCCCCGGGCATTCGAAGAGAGCGGCGTTTCCTGCTCCTCGTTCGCAGGGAGGGTCTGGGCATCTATGTCTCCTCCATCGCCAAGCCGAACAACCGTGAAAAGAGGATTCCAAACAGCATAGAGCAGAGGAGATACCATGAGAAGAAATCTAAGGGGAGAGGGCCATTAAGCCATGGAAGATAGGCAACGGTCACTGGAACGCTAAAAGGGGTGTCAAACAGTCGCCAGAAGAGGAGTCTGCCAGTTATGAAACCCCAGATGACAAAGAAAAGGATCATGGTGATGGGGAGCACTTTCATCTGCGAAGCCGACTGGGAAAGCATCTTAGACTGGAGTTGCTTGATCCGTTTTTCCTGTTTTTTAACCTTTTTAAGCAGTTCCTGGTCGCCACTACGCATTGCCTTAACACGGTCAGAAGTCCAAGCGTTAACCTCCCGTCTCCAACCCCTAACCTGTTTAAGTTTCTCCTTGTCGGTGAAAAGACGGTTAATCGACGTACTGAGGAACGCAAGAAGCAGAGAGACAAGAATGACGAAGATCGTTGAAACCGGGAGGACCGCCAACCAATCTGGAAGCATACAATCACCCTAACAATCTTAGAACCTCTTTAGCTGCATCAACTTGTTTTCCGCTTGGGTTTTTAACAATTTTCACCGAGGCGCCAGTCAGGACCGAGCAGGCAGCAGCCATAAGCCTTGAAAAAAGAAGCTCCTCTGCCACTTCATCTTCCAAAACCTTGTCTCTCCTCCGAGTTGGGTCCTTAACCCTGCGCGAAAGCACCTCGAGGGGCTCAGCCTCAACCAGAACGAGCATTTCCGGGTTCAAAAGCTTCAACACCGGAATCGGCAGGCCAGCCCAATATCCTTCCAACGTTTTTATCGACATGTGGGTGTCCACGATGAGGTCTCCCTCAGCGTCAATCGCCTTCTGAGAAATCACCTTTGCAGCTTTCGCTTGAAGGTCACGTTGGAAAGACAGTTTCGACTTCCTCAATTCATCCCTGTGAAGAGATTTATCGCGTTTCCGGGAAAGCTCCACCATGACCGTCCCAAAGTTTATCACCGCAACCTTTCTTCCCGTCCCCTCAGCAAGCTCTAGGAGTTCGTTGCAAACCGTTGTTTTGCCCGTTCCAGGTATCCCCGTTACAATCACAACTCTGTTCAATAGGTCATCCTCCTAGAAGAGAGCGAAGGGCTGGATACATTTCTGCAGCCCGCTCCCGCATCAGAAGCTGGTAATACTGGTACAGGATGCCCACTGACAACAGGACCCCCATCCCCGACCCGAAGACCCCGAAGAAATCTGCAACCGAAGCGATCAACCCCACTACGATGCCTCCAAGTATAGCGACCACCGGAATGTAGCGCTTGAGAAGAAGTTCAATGGGTCGCTGAGACCTTCGAAACCCTGGAATCTGCATCCCAGAGTCAACGAGTTGTTTCGCCACGGTTCTCGGACCCAACCCTCCCACCTCAAGCCACGTGAGGGAGAACACGATGCAGAACGCAACCATGATGCCCGTGAATATTAATGCTCGTGCCGGAGCGTCCATAACCTCCGACAGGCTTCGAGGGGAGATCACATAGTAGACGAGGCCTCCTACAGGTTCTATTTGAGTTTGTCCTTCCCCTGCTGGTACCGACGCGTACGAACCAAGGAGGTCAAGCCAAAAGATAGTCCCCGGTGTTGGTTGACCAAATTGGTTCCAGAGGAGTTGGGAAAAAAAGTAAACGTTTGCGAAAAGAGCTGCAGCAAAGATTACGGGCAAGTTGGAAACATAAAGAAGCTTTATTGGATATCGACCGCGAAATCCACGATAGCCAGCATAGGATATGGGAAGCTCAACCCTGACTCCCTCAAAGTAGATCACAATCAGAAAAACGACCAACGTGGTGAGAAAACCCAGTATGGAAGGTAGATTTCCCGCTCTAACCAAGGCGTTCCAAAGAGGCTCACCGCTTAAAACTGTTTGAGAAAGTGCAATTAAGGCTCCGTAGCTTTTTCCATCCCCCACTGGAGGAGTTGGAGCAATACTAGACCACATGATTGTTTGAGCCACTCCCGCCATGATAAAAAGGCTGATTCCGCTCCCGATTCCCCATCCCTTCTGTATCAACTCATCAAGAAGCATCAGCACTACCCCAGCGACCATGAGTTGAATGAAGATTACGATGGCTATCCTCACATCTGTGACTTGGAAGATTCCTCCGATTATGTACGCGGAAGCCTGAAACGCGATGAGGATTAAGGAAAAAACCTTGCTAGCAGTGGTGAAGAGAGCTCGATCTTCAGGATCACTAAAGTCGGCGCTCACCATTCCAGACCCCGTGAGAAGCTGCACTATTAATCCTGCAGTTACGATGGGACCGATCCCCAATTCCATCAGGGAACCTCGGCGAGAGGCAAAGATGACTCGAAGGAAGCGGAAGGGATCTTCCCCGCCCAACCCGATGCCGAAGAGGGGCACCTCAGACATGACGAGGTAGAGTACGAGGACCAGGGCAGTCCAGAAAAGCTTTTCGTTAAAACCTACCTTGCGTTCCGGCGGCTTAATCTCTAGTATGACCCTCGAAAGAGGTCTGAACATTTCGAGAAATCTGCCAGCCATGTGTTTCCCTTCGCGTCTATCCCTAAGGCAAATAATGGTTCAAAGTAATTAATTTTTAGTCTCAACGAGCTGCTCTATTTCTTTTATGATTTGGCCACCTGCCTCCTGCACTTTTTTAGTTGCCCTCTCTGAATGGGACGAAACCTTAACGAGTATGGGCTTGGTGATGTTGCCCGCCCCTAAGAGTTTGTCGTATCCTAGCTCGTCGAGATCCAAGAAAACTTTCCTTTCCTTCTTTTTCAACCGTTCTTCCGCAGCTAGGGTTTCAACGAGTTCCTCCAACTTTCCCACGTTGATGACGTTAATCTTTTGGCCTAAGGTTCGCGGTGACGTGAATCCCCTTTTCCCGTAGTAATCGGGTTTGTACTTCACCACGTAGGTCCACTTGTGTTTGTGATGGCCCGCCTTTCCGCGGCCTCCCCTTTTGCCTCCTCCTCTGTGCTGTCCAACTCTTCCGTAACCATGGGTTCTTGAGGCACGTCTTTTTCGGGTTTTCCGAAGCTTGTGAGGGGACAAGGTGTTTTGCTTCCTTTACTCGTATTTCCAGTTCACACTAACTTTTAAATCTTCACTCCTCGTTCCGTTCATCTCAAGGTTAAACTGCTAATATATCGTTATATATGTAAGATGAAACAACCTTCTCTTTGGGATGTGCAGGAGAGAATTCATGAAAAAAACGTCAGACATCAATGCACTTGAAGACATCTGCAAAGAAATTGAAACAGAGGGTCAAGTGACCGGCGCCCACCTCACGCGGCTTTCTGCGACATTCGGCCCACGTTTCGCCAAGGCTTGGGAGACAGTAAAGGATAGGAGGATAAAAAAGTACGTCTTTAAGCCGAGCGGAAGGGTTGTTTGGATCGTGGTTGGCAAGGGGCGTGAATACCTAGTCATGCCCGCCGCTGACTTTTGCTCCTGCGAAGACTTCTACTTCCAGTTTGACAAGGGTCACCTCTGCTACCACATTA
>JAOUMI010000066.1 GCA_029881555.1 Candidatus Bathyarchaeota archaeon
GCTAAAGACTTGGTTCGGATGGCTGTTGCGAAGGCGGCTCTGCTTCAACCTCAAGAAGAGCTTGTGGTCCCCGTAACCAGAAAAGCCCTAGTAATAGGCGGAGGAGTTGCTGGTATTCAAGCAGCACTGGACTTAGCTGACACCGGCTACAAAGTGTATCTTGTGGAGAAGGAGCCAAGCATAGGCGGAAGGATGGCTCAGATCGACAAAACGTTTCCAACCATGGACTGCTCCATATGCATCCTCGCCCCGAAGATGTCAGACGCTGGCAGACACCCAAACATCGAGTTGTTAACGAACAGCGAGGTCACCGAGGTCAAAGGGTACATCGGAAACTTCAGGGCGAAGGTGCTGAAGAAACCAAGATACGTAACTCAAGAATGCACGGCCTGTGGCGACTGCGTACCAGTGTGCACCGAAACCGCGCCAAACGAGTTCGATGTTGGCCTAGCGACCAGACGTGCGATCTACACGCCTTTTGCTCAAGCCGTACCGTCTATCTACATTGTTGACCGAGATCTCTGTCTGAACAAGGATAGCATAATCACCTGCGACAAGTGCATAAAGGCTTGTGACAGAAACGCTATAGATTTCGACATGAAGCCCGAAACCTTGGAGTTAGAGGTCGGCACAATAATCGTTGCCACGGGAGCAGACGTGTACGACCCTGCCTCTCTAGTGGAGTATGGATACACTAGGTTCCCAAACGTAATTGCCTCGTTAGAGTTTGAACGGTTGATAAATGCAGGCGGGCCCTCAGGAGGGCGTCTGATTCGACCGAGCGACATGAAGGTTCCCGACACTGTGGCTTTCATTCAATGCGTTGGCTCTCGCTCAGAGAAGAGCGGTCACTTCTACTGTAGCAGCGTGTGTTGCATGAACACGATCAAAGACGCTCTTCTCATCAAAGAGCACTGGCCTGAAACCAAAATCTACGTGTTCTATGTGGATATAAGAGCGTACGGAAAGGGATTTGAGGAACTGTACAAGAGGGCGAAAGAGGAAGACGTAATATTCATCCGTGGATTGCCCGCAGAAATCATTGAGAACAGAAAAAACCACAACCTGCGCCTCATAGGAGAAAACACCCTGCTAACGGAAGTATACAAAATCGACGTTGGAATGGTGGTTCTGTCCATAGGAATCGAACCTAGGCAGGACAGCGACGTAATCCAACGTCTCCTCACCCTGTCCAAGACATCAAACGGGTTTTTCATGGAAGCCCACCCGAAACTGCGACCCGTGGACGCGCCGACTGGAGGGGTGTTCCTTGCGGGATGCGCCGAATCCCCTAAAGACATCAAGGACAGCGTTACACAGGCAAGCGCCGCAGCGGCCCGTGCAGGCATCCTAATGGCGAGGGGAAGCGTAACCGCCGAAGCCATCACACCCGTCGTGAACATGGAAAACTGTCAGGTCTGCGGATTGTGTGCCAGAAGTTGCCCATACAACGCCATTACCGTAAACAAGGAACTCGAGAAAACAGAGGTCATAGAGGCTGCGTGCGCTGGATGCGGCGCCTGCGGCGCCGAGTGCCCTTTCGACGCGATAACAATGCGGCACTTCACTGACGAACAGATCTACGCCCAAATCGACGCCTCAACCGAGCAAGACGCGGACAAAAAGATCGTGGCGTTTTGCTGCAACTGGTGCGCGTATGCGGGCGCCGACTTCGCTGGAGTAAGCAGAATGCAGTACCCAACCAACGTGCGTATCATCAGAACCATGTGTTCAGGCAGAGTAGCCCCGAAATTTGTGGAGAGAGCCTTTTCGAGGGGAGCCGCGGTAGTGTTGGTTGCTGGTTGCCACCTAGGCGACTGCCACTACATAAACGCCAATTACCAAACCAAAAGAAGGATTGAGAAGCTGTGGAAGAAGATGGATAGGCTTGGGATGAATAAGAACCGCTTGCAGTTGGCGTGGATCACTGCCGCTGAAGGAGAAAAGTTCGCATCAAAAATTAAGGAAATGCAAAACATCATAGAAAAGGTGGACAAAGAAGAGATAGAAAAGTCGAAACTGATGGTGAGGGGAGGCGGGTGAGCTCGTCGTGCCAGTGAGGCTTTGGCGTAAGCCTTTAGATGCGGATAAGATTAAGATTCCGCGGGGAGAGATACACATAATAAAAGAGCGGTGTAAGGGGTGCAACTTCTGCATAGAATTCTGTCCCAGAGAAGTGCTGGAGGAATCAGAAGAGTTCAACGAGAAGGGTTTTCACCCGCCAAGAGTGAAGGACTCAAACAACTGTGCGCTCTGCGGTTTCTGCGAAGCCGTTTGTCCCGACTTTGCGATTTTCACCGTTGAAAAGAACTGTGAAGGAGGATGTTAAGTGGCGGAAAAGAGTAGAGCCGTTCTCACTGGCAAACATTTCATGGAGGGGGACATCGCCTGTGCCGAGGGCGCAATAGCCGCTGGGTGCAGATTTTTTGCGGGGTATCCAATCACCCCAGCAACAGAGATCGCTGAACGAATGGCTCAACGTCTACCCGAGGTTGAGGGAGTTTACATACAGATGGAAGATGAACTCGCTTCCATGGCAGCCGTCATTGGAGCATCCTATGCCGGTGTGAAATCCATGACCGCAACGTCAGGTCCAGGTTTCAGCCTAATGGTTGAAAACATAGGGTTGGCCTTCATGACCGAAACCCCCTGCGTCATCGTGAACATTATGAGGGGAGGCCCCAGCACCGGTCAACCAACGAAACCAAGTCAACAAGACGTGATGCAGGCAAAGTGGGGTTCACACGGCGACTACGAAATCGTAGCCCTTGCCCCATCTTCAGTTCAAGAGATTTTTGACTTGACAATCGAAGCCTTCAATCTTTCAGAGACTTACCGCACTCCTGTGGTTGTGCTCGCTGATGAAATTGTTGGGCACATGCGGGAGCGAATTACCATCCCAAAAGCGGATGAGATTAGAGTTGTAAATCGGAAAAAGCCTCAGGTTCCACCGGGTGAGTACGCTCAGTTCAGACCTGACGAAGACCTAGTTCCGCCAATGGCATGTTTCGGAGAGGGATACCGCTTCTACGCAACAGGGCTCACACACGACGAAAGTGGGCACCCCACAACCAGCAGCGCTGAAGCGCAACAGAAACTTGTTCAAAGGCTCTGCGACAAAATACGCAAGAACGCGGATAGAATAGTGAAAACCGAGAGAACAATGCTGGAAGACGCTGAGGTGGCAGTCGTTGCCTACGGGATCACCTCGCGATCCGCGTTAAGCGCAGTGCGAAAGGCAAGAGAAACAGGAATTAAAGCGGGTCTTCTCAGACTAGTCACTCTCTGGCCGTTTCCCGACAAGCAGATTTCACAGGTAGCTAAGAAGGTCAATGCTATAGTGGTTCTTGAAATGAATTATGGACAGATTGTCCGTGAAGTGGAGAGGGCGGCAAAGGAAACCCCGGTGATTTTTCTACCGAAGTTGGGCGAAGAACCGCACAAACCAGCGGAGATTCTGCAGGCAATAGGGAGGGCTCGCCAGTGAGTGAGGAGTTACACCCGTTTGAAACATTCTTGCGAAGGGAAATGATCCCCCACATCTGGTGTGACGGTTGCGGGAACGGAATAATACTCAACTGTTACGTGAGGGCTCTCAAGGACTTAGACATCGACCTTAACAAGGTCGTCACGGTCGCCGGGATCGGGTGTATAGGCCGCATATCTGGATTCACAAACACAGACTCCTTTCACACAACCCACGGTAGGGCTGTCGCCTTCGCCACCGGAGTGAAGCTGGCTAACCCAGAGCTGAAATTGGTTGTGATCAGCGGAGACGGAGACCTCTTCGCCATCGGAGGAAATCATTTCATTCACGCCGCCCGCAGAAACGTGGACATACATGTGATATGCGCCAACAATTTCAATTATGGCATGACTGGTGGACAATATGGACCCACCACTCCACTCGACGCTTGGACCACCACAACTCCCTACGGAAATGTTGAGCACCCCTTCAACCTAGTTCACTTGGCAGCGGCTTCAGGAGCAGCGTACGTCGCCAGATGGACAACCCTTCACGCTCGAAGACTAACAGAATCCATAAAGAAGGCTTTGCAGAAAGAGGGATTCTCCTTTATCGAAGTGATCACCCCCTGCCCCGAAATTTATGGACGGTACAACAAAATGAGAACTGGCATCGACATGATGAACTGGTTTAGAAAAGCCTCAGAAATTCGCAATCAATCTGACCCAGCAAAGGCTGAAATAACTCCCGAGCGAATCGTTATAGGTGAGTTCTTGGACATTGAAAAACCCAGCTTCGGAAGGCTGCTTCGCGACATGACAACAAGAGTTCAAGAGAAAATGAGGAAGGGAAGATAGATGAGGCTGGAAATTAGGGTAGCAGGCTTCGGCGGACAGGGGATCATAAGGACTGGATCGATACTAGCCATGGCGGCTTGTATTCACGGCAACAGGAACGCCGTTCAAACACAGTCTTATGGCCCCGAATCCCGAGGAGGAGCCTGCAAGTCCGAAGTGGTGATTTCCGACGAGGAAATCGATTTTCCGAAGGTTCTGGAGCCTGACGTTTTGATCGCCATGTCGCAGGAAGCCTACAACAAGTATGTGGACACAGTTAAGAAGGGAGGAATCGTTCTTTTAGACCCGGACTTGGTGCAAAAACAGAAAGCCAGCCTAAACATTCGATTTTTGAGAGTTCCCGCAACGAGGATCGCTGAGGAACTTGGGAAAACGATAGTTGCGAATGTTGTTATGCTG
>JAOUMI010000067.1 GCA_029881555.1 Candidatus Bathyarchaeota archaeon
ACGCATATATAATCTGCATGGTGACGTAGTCGAAGAAGTCAAGATGCCTGTTGACGGATACGTATGGGCATATCCTTTCGGTGAAGCTCTCGGTACAGCCACTGGCGTCCAAGCTGTTCACACAGGCGACTTTGTAGCCTACGTCTTTGTTTCAGAGAAAGCTTAGGTTTCTCTCTTCTTCTGTGGGTTTTAGTGTATTTGCTCAAATTGCTTCACATTTGGGAAATAATCTCTGAGAGACGGCTTAAACAATATGCACGCGCAGAATAGAAGAATCTTCGATAATATCCTTTAGTAACACTTAAATCCCATCTCGCCACTTGCATGCATGCCTAGAGATGCTTCATCTACATCACAACTGTACTACATGTGAAACTTACCCGCCAAGATAGGGAAATCTCTTCGGCAGTTCCTTCTCAGCCCTCTTGATTATGCTGTCGAGTTCTTTTTGGATGTCTTTGTCCAATGGTGGTACTGAATGCTCCTTCAGTATCTTCTTCACTTTCTCTTTCGCTCTGTCAACCAGGCTTTTCTCTCCATTCTTCTTCCACTCGTCGTAGCCACTTCTGTCAATTAGCTCGGGTATGAACTGTTCCTTCATGAAGTGGTTCATGGTGTGTTTTTGGGCTAGGTAGTGGCCTCCCGGGCCCACATTGTGAACAACGTCGAGAGCCAAAGTTTCATCGTTAACCTCCACCCCGCGAATAGAAGTGATCATAGCTTTGCAAAGCTCGTCATCGACTACCAGTTCTACGAGAGAAGCTGTCATTGAACAAGCGAGGCCTCCAGCTCCCCCAACCACGTCTGCGCCGGCAAGAATCGGCAAAATGCCACTCATCATCTTATCGAAGCAAGCCTGAGGTCCAGGCATTTTGGCCGAGGTAACCAAGCCCATGACGCCATCGGTAAGGCCATAATACCTAGCGATTTCCACAGAAGCAGCGTTCAAAAGCGATTCCTCTGGCGCACCTGCTGCCCACTGACCATACTTCATGTCAAAGGCAGCTGGACTATGACTGATAATTGTCTGGGTGCCTGGATACAACAGCTGGATTATGCAGATGCCTCCTAAGATTTCGGCAGTTGTCACTGCAAGCATTCCAGCCAAGGTCACTGGAGTCGTGGCTCCGGCTTGGGTCATGCTGCCCACAAAACTTGGGAAACCACGCTCGGCGAGTTTCAAGGCACGTTCAACATATAAGCCGTGGAACTGAAGTGGTGACATCGCCCAGAAACCACCAGTTACCAGAGGTCTCTTCTTTAGAGCTTCTTCGCTTCCAGCAACAACTTTGGCTACTTCAAGTTGATATTCAAATAAAGCTCGCGATAATTCAGGAGATTCCGCGTTTCCGCCTCCAATAGAGATACTGGTGGGTTTCTCCGTGTTGTTCAATCTCGTGACAACGTCATATAATCCGCGAATGTATTCGGGCTTGTCGAAGGACGCAGTCATGCCCCCTGCTGAAGGATAAGAGTCTAAAGCGTCGGAAACTCTCGTTAGATTCGCGACATCATCGGTGGTTGAGGGCCTCCACTCCCCTGTTTCTAAATCGGCTGTGTTTACGTTCAAACCGTCAGTTTCGAAGTAGATATGTCTTCCATCCAGTCTATAATCGTATTTCGAGTTTCTCGGAGAATAAATTGTGGCCACCTTTGAGGCGTTTCTGAGAGATTCTTCAACAATGGAGGGTGAGAAAAAAACTGTTTTCTGATCAAAGTCCACAGTACAACCTTTCTCGTTGAGCATTTTCAGAACCTCTTCGCCTTCCACGATTCGAATACCGGTCTCTTTTAGAATGTCAAGACAAGCCCAATGAATTGAATAGAGATCATCTTTGCTGAGTATGCGGTAAGTGGGCATCTTAGAGGGCTTCTCAAAACCAACCAAAATCTTTCACCATGTAAAGAGCTAGAAAACAACTCTTATGATATATGCTTTATGCATGCTTTTCCGCAACTAAAGATACTATTGTGTACTTAACCTGTTGAATTCCTCTCATTGCACGTATTCTGCTTATGAAGTTTAGCACTTGCATGCATGCAAAAACTACAAATAGGCATTTCCTTGGGGCGCGCCATAAGATTTATTTATTTTATCGCTGAACTGCCAAAGGGGAACATGGATGGACAAAATGATTCTAGTCGATCCTGACAAGTGCACTGGCTGTGGAACGTGTGAAGTTGTTTGTTCCTTGAAGCATGTTGGGGAGTGTAACCCCGCGCGTTCCTTGATCAGAGCTCTAAGATACGAGAAGATGGGCTCTTATTACTTCAGCGTTCCGGTGGTCTGCCAGCAATGTGAGACACCCCTCTGCAAGGAGGTCTGCCCAATCAACGCCATCACCCAAGACCCTGAGACAGGAGCCTACCTAGTTGACGCCAACACCTGTGTCGGCTGCCGACTATGCACCATCACCTGCCCCATAGGAGCCATCAACATCGACCTTCAAGCAAAAACAGCGATGAAGTGTGACCTCTGCAATGGAGACCCCCTTTGCGCCAAATTCTGCCTCCCAAAAGCAATAACCTACGTCAAAAGGGACAAACGAAGCCTAGTCCAGATGCGAGAAGCCGCCAAAAAGCTTTCAGACAGGCTAACACTCATCGCCAGTGGAACCTAAGGAGGCTAAGATCATGGTTTATGGTTGGGCTGGAACTATCCTGCGCATAGACTTAGGAATGGGCAAGGTTTCGAAGACACCGTCCTCGGAGTACACTAGACTTTTCATAGGTGGCAGGGGTGTAAACGCTAAGTTGATGTTTGAAGAGTCTAAACCTGGCGTCAGCTCCCTTGACCCTGAAAACCCGATAATCATTGGAGCTGGCACCTTAGCAGGGACAGGAATCCTCTGCATGACCAAGCACGTGATTACGACTCGTTCTCCAGAGCAGGTGCCAGAGGGCTTCACAATGCAATGTAGCGGAGGCTCACTCGCAGCCGAGATGAAATACGCTGGCTATGACCACATAGTGATCAAAGGAAGAGCTGAGAAACCCACCTATATACACATCGAGAACGATGACATCGCTTTCAAAGACGCATCAGGGTTGTGGGGAAAGGGAGTATTCGATACAAACACGATCTTGAGGGAAGAACTCGCCGACCCAGAGGTCAGGATACTAGCCATAGGACAGGCCGGCGAGAACCTTGTCCGACTTGCGACGATCGAGCACGAGTACAGAAGCGGTACAGGCCTCGGAGCGGTTTTTGGTGCTAAGAACCTCAAGGCCGTAATAATCCGAGGCACAAAAGGCATCAAAGTGCACGACCCAGAAGCAGTCCTAAAAATAAACGAGGAACTGCTTGAGACGCACAAGAAAAACGAGAGAGAAGTGATAAGGCTGGCACGTGAGCGAGGAGAACCAGAACCCTCTCGCTACGATAAGGGCTATGGTACAATAGGGGCTATAGCTAAGGATTATTATTTTGACTATACAGAGATGGGCGTCGTCGGATACCTCGAAGGGTTCGAATGGACTGACCTCGACAAGACTAGGGGAGCAGATTGGTTAAAGACGCGCAGTTATCATGATACAGGTTGCTGTCCATTTGCCTGCGCAGGTCTGATAAGTGTTCCCGGGGTTGGAATCGGCGTCATGAGGTGTTACCCCTTCTGGAATTTATGGCAACTCAAGATGACCGACGTGGACAAGATGTTCGAAGCCACGAAACTGATGAGTGACTACGGCATAGACAACAGGAACCTTTGTTGGACGGTCAGCTATCTGATGAAATTACACGAGATGGGCCTCATCACGGTGAAGGACACAGATGGTATACCGATGGAGTGGGGAAGCGGCGACGCGCTAATACAGACTATCCACAAGTTAGCGAAGAGGAAGGGCTTCGGAGCCATCCTAGCCGATGGCCCGCTCCAACTCGCTAAGAAGCTTGGTCCGAAGGCAGAAGCACTCTTCTTACAAAGTAGAGGTCAAATGAGTGCTGGTGACGAGCTCAGAACCCAAGTCGGATATGCTTTAGCGGCAGCTGTAGACACCCGTCGAAGCACTGAGAATCCTTTGGGTGGTGCTTATCAGATCTGGGAGAGATACCTGAAGAAAATCGGCCTAGAAAAAGAGATTAAAGAAGCCTATGCACGAGCAAAGAAAACCTTCGGAGACGAAAAGGCGATCGTTCCATGGAAATGGGAGGGAAAACCCATAATGGTGATAACCGCCCAATATGGAATTGTCGTCGATGATACAATGGGCGCATGTTTCATAGGACTGGGCAAATTCACAGACCAGAGGAGCCCCATTAAACAATTAGGTACGCTACCGTCGCCAGTAGGACCTGTGATACTTGACTCCTTCAATGCAGTTACTGGCTTGAACGTTGACAAGAACTATTTGATATCTGCTGCTGAAAGGACATGGAACGTCGAGAAAGCCTACAACGTGAGGGAAGGCTCTACAAGGGATGACGACACGATAGGGGAAGGATGGCACAAGTGGCCGATAACAAGTGGTCCACATAAAGGCCGAGTGGTGGACAAAGCTGAGTTAGAAAAGGCGAAATCCAAGTTATACGAGTTAAGAGGCTGGGACGTGGACACGGGTTGGCCAACAAAAGAAACCTACGAGAGACTTGGACTGAAGGACGTGGCGAAAAACCTAGAAAAACTCAAAAAAATTCCCAAAAAGAAAAAAGCCAGCTAACTATCTTTTTTTGCTACATCC
>JAOUMI010000068.1 GCA_029881555.1 Candidatus Bathyarchaeota archaeon
GTCGGATAGATGCTCGCTTGTTGAACCTGAGCCTGCCAGCGTCGGTGATGTGGAGTTAGTTCATGAGGCTGACTACGTTCGACTTGTTGAGCGGTGTTGCTCGTCTGGTGGGGGTCTTCTCGACCTTGGTGACACCGTAGTCAGTCCAGAAAGCTATGAAACGGCTCTTTATGCGGTTGGAGGGGCTATTAGGGCGGTTGACCTCGTTATGGTTGGGGAGTTTCAGAACGCTTTTGCTCTGGTTCGTCCTCCTGGTCATCACGCTGGCCCCAACTATGCCATGGGCTTCTGCCTCTTCAACAACGTTGCTATAGCTGCTGTGCACCTTCTTCGCGATTTCAATCTTGAGCGCCTCTTGATTTTAGATGTGGATGGCCATCACGGGAATGCAACTCAGGAAATCTTCTACGAAACCGATAGGGTTCTCTATGCGAGCTTGCATCAGGACCCGACGGGGTTTCCCGGAACAGGTTTTGTGGACGAAGTTGGCAAGGGAAAAGGGTTAGGGTACACGGTGAACGTTCCGCTTCCCTACCGAACCGATGATCAAGCTTATCTTAAAGCCTTCAACGATATCGTGGTTCCAATCATCCGACAGTACAGACCGCAGTTCATCCTTGTTTCCACAGGCTTTGACGGACACTACACGGATCCAGTTGCGAGCCTTTCCCTCTCCTCTTCCACCTACCTCAAAATCTTTGAAAGTGTGTTGAGCTTGGCGTCTCAGTTCTGTATGAGAAGGATTGTGGCTGTTTTAGAGGGTGGTTACAGCCTTAGCTTTCTTGGAAAAATGGCGACTGGAGCTATTGGGAGGATGGCTGGAGTTTCATACACTATTCGAGATAAACATCCCGTTGCTGCCCCTGACATACGGAGACAGGCTGAGAAAACTATAGGGGAGGTTAAGCGCACTCAATCCTCCTTTTGGAATCTGTGAAGACAGGTTTTGTTCCGTTGTGTGCAAAATGGAAAATGGGAAGCAGGGTTATTCAATGATCTCGATGGCGTTGTTGGGGCACTGTACCTCGCACGCTCGGCAGACAAGGCATTCGTCGAGGTTTATGACAACCGATTTCTCGTCTCTAACCTCAAGGACCTCTACGGGGCAGATGTCCACACAGGTTCCACATCCATCACACTTTTCGAGGTCTATCTTGATCTCCACCATGAAGTGTCACCATCCTTTTGAATCCTTATGAAGTGAACTATCCAGAATAAAAGCGTTTTTGTGTTAGCGCATTTCTTCTCGAAATCTCAAAAGCGCCGAATCGATGGTTGTCTTCGCTCTGTCCCTCCGGCGGTGATACTCTTGAAGGAGCCTGCGATAAGCCTCGGTGGATATTTCTCTGCGTCGATATCGAGCCTCCACCCTTCGGATGTCCCCTTCCACCCCCTCCAACTCGGTTTCAGCGACCTCGATCTGTCTCGTTATGTCGGCGTATCGTGGACCCGCTGTCCTTATCTTCTCTCGGAGACCAGTTAAATCCCGAGACAAAACTGAAAGGCGGCTTTCAAGGCTTCTCTTCCGCACTCTATACCGTCTTCTAGATATCTTTCCTCTACGCGCCTGCTGCTCTATCAATTCAAGCTCGCGGAGAATTCTCGTTTTCTCTTCATAATTATCAACGAAGCTTCGGAGGTCCTTTGGAGGAACAGGAACTGTTGGAACCGCAGGCTTGGGAGCACGCCAGAGAGCGGCTACGGCTGCCACAACAGCGGCTAATATTCCAATCCATAGGGTGGGACGGAAGGATGCCCAGAACACAAGGTGTGTATATTTGAAGTCAAAGTTGAGATCGTGGAAGGGCGTAGCGTTGCGGAAGACGAAGGTTACGTTTTCCTGAAACAAGTTTTTCTGAATACTATAAGGGCTTACAGTTGCGTTTGCATACTCAGCGCCCTCCGGCAACATCACGGTCACGGTTAACTTCCGTATCGTCCAGTTGAAGTTTTCAAAGAAGGTGAAGGCCAGTTCAAAGTCGCGCCACCCGTGCTGGTCAACGTAGTTTTTCCACGGAAGCCGATAAGCCACAACGAACTTTCCTGCATCATCATTTTCTAAGGGTGCATTGAGCGGTATCGTTGCTTCTCCCCCTTCTAAGGATACTGAGATGCGGGGGACTGGGGCTGAAATGTCCTGTGCGGAAACATCATAGGCTCCCTGAGGCAGCTGTATTTTTATTTCGGAAAGGGTTTCCGCAGCTTTGTTGGTTAGGTGATAGAAGTCGGATAGGAACATGTTTCCCCACTGATCCAGCGTTATCTCTCGCTTTATCTCGTTGGCTTCAATCAATGGAGAGGCACCTGATTTGCTAAACGTTAACATGCCAGGCTCATCCGTAAAGCTTTCGAGGGGGCTTTTCGTGTGGTTCAAAACCAGGCGGGTACCCACAGTGGTTTCATTGAAAGCGTGGGAACTTCCTATGTATTCGGCGTCACTTGGAAGAGTGGCCGTCACGTTGCAAATAGCGGCTTGTTGAGCCAGACTAGGGTACATGGGGAAGTCAACATCAAATTCAGTTGAGATCGGTTGGGAAACAAGGTTTGAGAAAACGTAGATCACTGTGAATTCGTACGATCCACCATCGCTTATGTCCACCGGAGTGGTAAAGATCACGTTAATTCCGTAGAGGCCAATCCTTCCCAACCCGACATCGAGGACCACGACGTGCCGTGCATCGGGGTTCGAGGCATCATGAGCGAAGGAGTAGTCAAGGTTAGAGCCGTACTGCAAGGGAAATCCCATCGAAAAATTCTGTAGCGGTTCTCCACTTTCGCCAGTTGCGGACAGCCTGATGGTGTCGTTGATGACAACCAGTCCTCCTTCTCGAACCTCCACCGCATGGTCTACTTGGCTCACTTGAAAATTCAGGGAAGATGAGTTTGTTGCGCTAACGCGAGGATAAGGGAGGGACAAGAGTGGGAGAAGAAGACATAACAACAGCAATAGCGGTGGTAACGTCGCCTTCAATTGGAACACCACACTAACCATCCAATTCTTTTCATTTGTTTTGCATGTTTATCTTGATAATCCCTTATTTACTCTTTGCATGTCTAGATTAAAGTTATTCTTGCCTGAAGCTTGTCCTCTATGATCGCTTTTTTGTCTTTCGCAGAGATGAGGTATAGTACGGTTGAAGGCAATTCGTTTCTTTCCAAATTTCTGAGAACGAAGACCACTTCAGGAAATCCAAGCATTGAGATAGCTATGGTGGCGTAAAAACAAATGATGAACATGACCGTTGAGTCAAAGAATTGATAGATGAGAAAATTATTGTATGAACAAGGATTCTTGCGTACTGGAACGCCAGCATCCGTCTTAGAGGGGATCTCATTTGAAGTAGTAGTCTTCCTCTTTCTTTGATCCGAAACTTCTTACGCCCTTCTCCTTGAGCTGCTTCGTAATCCTTGCAGCATATTCACGGCTGATTTCTCCTCGCCTCTCCATATAGCTGATGATTTCCTCCGCCTGCTCCTCGTTATCGCATCGACGGATGAAGTCGATCACGTCTGGCATGTACCCGACAAACTTCTTTGAAGAAGCTTTCTCTCCGGTTTCAGCGTCTGATCGAACTGAGGTTATCGCTATCCTGTTTTCTCCACCCTCTAGTTCCTTTGCTAGGTGTGGGAACATCTTTCTGAACTGTTTCTTCGCGGTTTCCATCCCAGTTCAGCCTCACAGTTGGGCAGCTGCCTCTTTCCGCGTACGCTCATTATCTTCTATGAGAAAACGTCTATTTAAGCCGATTTGAATGTGATCCCAAGGCAGTGGTTCATCAACTTCTTTCCTTCGCGTGTACTTATCCAGTGAGACTTCACTTTCTCTCAACGCGCGCCGCCAGGCGCCAAGACCTCCACCGTACCGGGCGGCAAGCTCCACAACCGTTCCAACCTCTCGGTCGCCCAGAGAAAGGAATGCCTGAATCTTGGCGCGGCGGGGGTCCAAGTGGCTCATCCTGAATCGTCGGTCTCCTCTTAGCCGCTCTCTCAACAAGCGTAGACATTTTCTTGTGTAAGAGATGGGCGCGAACCCTTCCCACTGAAACGGTGTGTGAGGCTTGGGAATAAGAGGATTAATGCTGAGGTGTACAGACTGGGGACCATACCCGAGATCGGCGATGCGTTTCGACAGTCGTGCGATGGCTTCGATCTCCTCGGGTGTCTCTCCGGGCAAGCCGATTACAAAGTAGAGTTTTAGGCGTCTAACTCCGTGTTGCAGAAGTGTTCTGGCAGCGTCAATTATTTGCTCATCGTCCATTGCCTTGTTAATGATGGTGCGCATGCGTGGAGTAGAGCCGTCAGGGGCTAAGGATGCCCTCCGTTGCCTTCCCTTAGCCAGCGACTTGGCTAATCGCTCGGTGACCGCCACTGCACGTATTGAAGGGATGGAAAGCTCTAGCCCGCGTGAGACAATTGTTTCGCAGATGTCTTCAAGCCTCGAGTGGTCGGATAAACCTGACCCGATGAGTGAGACTTTTTTCACTGGCGTGTAACGTATGCCCTCGTCTAGTATCTCCTCGATCTTGGCTAGACTTCTCTCTCGCTTTGGACGTCCAATATGTCCGATGAGGCAGAAGCGGCAGCGTCGATTGCACCCCCGAACAGCTTCGATGGCGAAGGTTTTCCCGAAGACGGGCATGTAGGGGCTTCGATGATCAATCAGAGGAACTT
>JAOUMI010000069.1 GCA_029881555.1 Candidatus Bathyarchaeota archaeon
TGGCGCAGTAATTCGTGGAGATATAGCAAAAATCACCATTGGCAGGTACTCCAATATTCAAGACAATGTGGTCCTTCATGGTGGAGATATATACGAAGCAGACAATCTGAAAGGACACTTGCCAGTAGAAATAGGTGATTATGTAACAGTTGCTCATGGATCTGTAGTTCACGGAAGTAGGATTGAAGATGTTTCAATGATTGGAATAAAAGCGACAGTCTTTGAGGGTTCGGTAGTGGGAGAAGGTTCAATCGTTGGAATGAACGCGGCGGTGCTTGAGAACACCAAAATACCAAAACGGTCCATCGCTGTTGGAGTTCCAGCTAAGGTGATTAAGACTGTCGATGAAGTGACTTATTCAAGAATAAAGAAACACGCCTTGTGGTATCATGAGCTAGCTAAATCTCATAGGGGAACTATTTTTTGATCTGCTTGCACACGCGTGGCTTAAGGAAATACCTGAGAAAAACGAGTCCGTCTTTCAGAGTTCCGCATCGCCATCCGCGTGATGCCTTGTGAACAAGGCGGCTTAAAGGATAAAGGAGATTTCACGCCAAAAGAAATAATATCACTGTCACTCTGACTTACGTTGGGAGTTCACCGTATGCCCGCCAATCTTCCAGCAGAGGCAAAACAAAAATGGCAAGAGGCTTCTTCAGCAAGAAACCCTAAAGAGAAAATCGAGAAACTCCGGGAATTCCTAAGTCTTGTTCCCAAACATAAAGGCACGGAAAACCTGCGAGCTCAAGTCAAGAGAAAAATTGCCGTACTTCGAAGAGAAATTGCTGAGAAAAAACGCAAGAAAGCTGGAAAAGGCGGGCCGAAATTCTTTGTCGAAAAGGAAGGAGACGCTCAAATAGTGATTTTGGGATCCACCAACGTAGGGCGCAGTAGCCTCCTCTCACTTCTGACTAACGCAAAAGTAGAGATCTCCGAATATCCATACACCACCAAGGAGCCTACGCCTGGGATGTTTCAATATCAAGACTTACAGTTTCAAATAGTAGAGGCGCCAGCATTAATGGAAGGCTCCACTGATGGAGGACCATGGGGACTACAGACTTTGGCCGCGGCAAGAAACTCAGACGGGCTCCTCCTCATGGTCGATCTATCCCAAGATGCTGTTGAACAGTTCTCTATGATCTCGCGTGAATTGGAGAAAGCAAGAATCCTCACACGAGAACCTAAAGCCAGAGTTAAGATCGAGCGGAAACCGGTGGGCGTTGGATTAAGAATTGTTGTACTCGGACGCCTCGTTAACTGTACTTCAAAGGATGTGGAACAGCTCTTCAGAGGCTATCGAATGCGTGATGCCACCATTAAGATTCAAGGCGAAGTCTCCATAGATGATATTGAAGACGCTATCTTCGAAAGTACTGCATATCGAGCCGCAATTGTCATAGCCAACAAGACAGACTTTCCTGACACTACGAGAAGAATTGAGCAACTGAAAAGCTTTGTTGGAGAAAAACTGAAAATCGTCCCAGTTTCTTGCAAAACCCTGACTGGACTTGAAAAGCTTGGTTCAGAAATATTCAAGATGCTTGACATAATTCGGGTATACACCAAAGAACCTAACAAAAGATTTCCCTCTGAGAGGCCCTTCACGATCAGAAAGGGCTCCACTATTTTGGATTTGGCAAGGCGGATTCACAGCGACTTTTATGAGCAGTTTTCTTATGCGAGAATATGGTCAAAGCGACTACGCTTTAGTCCGCAGAAAGTCGGGAGTTCTTTTGTCCTCGAAGATGGTGACACCGTTGAAATTCATATGAAATAACAATGTTTCGGATAGGTGCACGGTACTCTGCAAACACTAGTTTGATATCGTAAAACAGATTTGAATATGGAATGCTTAAAGGAAACTCTGGGATTTGCGCGCGCATCAAGGAGAGAGTTCATTGAGAAGAACAGTAAGCTGAGCCAAACGACTTGGTAGCAATCATTAGAAACCTTAAGAAAGGTTCTTTTTCGTCTTCTTCTTTTCCTGCTCTTCAAGCATACGTTTGAGGCGCTTCTCCATCTTCAACTCGTAAGCGTGTTCTTTAGGAGGGGGAGGCAATTGTTTCAAGTATTCTTCTATATCCGTTGTCTCAACTTTCTTCTGCCTTTTCCCTTTCTTAACCATTTTACTCTCTCTCATCTATCAAACAGCTTCTTGAATAAAAAACATAAACAACACCTTAATATACACTCGGCTGATCAGTTTTGAAGGCGATGAGTTTCACGTCATGGTTGCGAAAAGTCTTAAAATGTTAAAGAAGACAAGGAGTTAATTGAAGCAGGCTTTGAATATGTCACAGAAAGAGACGGAGCCAAAATCTACAGAAAGTGCAAATAAAAAAACACCGTTTTTCTATGTCAAAAAAGCGATTTTTAGGATAGAAACGGCGAGAAAAATCACGCAGTTTTGTTGTTTCCTTTTGCTTAACGCTGTGGTCTTTGGCTTGGGACCCTGGCCCGTGATCCTTCCCATCATTGGAACTCTGGGCACTCCAACAAAGACTGTGCTTGAAGCCTTTGGAACATTGCAGTGGATGCTCTTTGAGCTGTTGATTCCGTTTCTTGCCTTAGCCTCCATATTCTTAATCGCGGTCGTTGTGAGCAGGAGTCTCTGCGGCTGGGTTTGTCCCTTCGGCTTTGTTCAAGACTTGCTGGTGTACGTGAAAAAGGTGCACACACAAGTTTCTCCGAGAACGCACAAGAGCATGATTAAGGTTAAGTACCTAGTTTTGGCGGTCACCCTCTTTGTCAGCGGAACTCTAGCCATTTCACTGGCCTCTGGAATGGGTCAGAGCTACAAAGCGGCTTTAGGGGAAGACTTCGCCAGAGCCCCTTTCAACGCACTAAGCCCAGCTGACACGCTGTTCGCGGTCCTGCCGAGAATCGTGCTTGAGGCTCGTTTCGGTATACCCGCTCTGATGGAGACTTCAGAAGCCTTGGGAACCGTGGCTAACGGAATCTTGTCAGCGCCGTTGCTCCTCTGGGCTCGCCTCGCCGTCATGATAGGAATCATCGTTTTGGCCGTGTACATCCCGAGGAGTTGGTGTCGGTACCTCTGCCCAAACGGGGCGTTAATGGGCTTGCTGGGCCATTTCAGCTTCCTCGGCTTGAAGAGAGACCCAGTGAAGTGCACGAAGGTTGGGTGCCGCTTGTGTGTAGAGGCATGTCCCATGCTGGTTCCTATTCTTGACCTGCCGTGGGAAAAGTTCAACGACCCCGAATGCATATACTGCCTGAAATGCGTCGAAGCTTGTTCAACAAAAGCCATAAGGCCAAAATTTCCGTGAAACGAGCGGGAAAATCCTGAAATTCTGAAGAAACGAAACGGTTATGAGGAGTAAACTGCATGAGCGAGATAGAAGTGTCTGTTGGCCGTTCCTCTAGGAGAAACATAGGATTGACCACAAAAAATGTTCCGTGCGCGCTGACGATAGCCGGCTCAGACAGCGGCGGAGGAGCAGGAATACAAGCTGACCTCAAAACATTCGCCGCGCTGGAGGTTTTCGGAACCTGTGCCATCACCGCCATAACTGCCCAAAACACCCAGGGAGTTTACGAGATACTTCCTGTTCCCCCGCGAATGGTTAAGAGACAGATCGAGGCGGTTCTCAATGACATACCCGTCAAAGCAGCGAAAACCGGCATGCTCTACTCCAGCGCGATCATGGAGGTAGTTGCAGAAGCCATCGATCGACATAAGCTTCGGGCTGTTGTGGATCCCGTTTTCCAAGCTGGCACCGGCGACCTACTAATCCGTGAAAGAGACAAGAATGCCTTGATTGAGAAGATTGTTCCACGAGCCTTCATCCTCACTCCCAACAGACCTGAGGCTGAAGAGATCGCCCACGTGAAGATCCATAACGCTGAGGACGCGAGGATGGCGGCAAAGCACATCGCAAAGCTGGGTCCAGAGGTGGTGGTGGTGAAAGGCGGCCACCTCGAGGAAGCGGAAGTCACAGACGTTTTGTACCATAAAGGCGAGTTCAAGACCTTCAAAAAACCCCGAGTAGATGTAGACGCCCACGGCGGAGGCTGCGCGTTTTCAGCAGCCATCACCGCCTACCTCGCCCTCGACCATAACGTGGTGGAAGCAGTGACGAAAGCTGAGCAGTTCATGCAGAACGCCATCATGTTCTGTTGGAGAGTTGGGGGAGGAAGGGTTCCTGTTAATCCTATGGCGCATCTGTACAACGAGGCTGAAAAGTTTCGGGTCTTGGAAAACGTTTCCGCGGCGGCAAGAATAGTTGAGCAGCACTCGGAGTTTCTGCCCTACATAGCCGAGGTGGGCACACAGGTTGCGATGGCGTTGCCCTACGCCTCGACACCACGGCATGTGGCAGCTGTGGAAGGAAGAATCGTTAAGTTTCGTGATAGGGCGAAGGTCACGGGTTCAGTTCGATTCGGAGCGTCCAGTCACGTTGCACGCATCATCTTAACAGCTATGAAACACGATCCATTGAGCAGAGCAGCGCTCAACCTCAGCTATGATCCAGAACTGTTGAGGGCTTTCGAGAATACAGGCTGTATGGTCTCCAGCTTTGACAGGAAGCTTGAGCCGCCGAAAGCAAAGGCTTTGGAGGGTGGAACCCTCGTTTGGGGGGTGGAAAAGGCGATAAGGGTCGT
>JAOUMI010000070.1 GCA_029881555.1 Candidatus Bathyarchaeota archaeon
GTTCCGCAACTTCGCTGTGAGCTTCTCTGTTCCCGATACAGCTAAGGCCACAAACCAATACTTACACGGTTATAAAGTATATGTAGAGCACGTTAACAGCACCACTGGACCCAAAGAAGTCGTTAAACCCCCTTGGGAAGAATCCCCGAAGCAGTTCCCTGATTTCGCTGTATATTCAGAAGACCAAGCTGACGCGCAAGACCTAGCTCAAGTACTTGATGCCCTACCACTTCCTACCTTTACAAGCGCTAGAGCAAACCTATTAGTTTACAGAGCTCAAAACGAAACAATCTATGGTAGCACACTCTACATGAGAGGAGATTTTGCTAGAGCAGAGAATCACTCTAGTGCGGCTTTATCTCTGTACAATGACGCCTATCTCGCCGAAGAAGAATACGGCGTGAAATTGGAAGACCTTGACATAACTCTTGCTGAGGCTCAGGTAGAATACTTTGAATCTCTGGGAGCCGCTGTAGCCGGGCTGCCCATAATGTTTTCCCTGTTCGGAGTGTCAGCAGTGTTGTTCGGCGTAGGATACATAGTCAAACAATTAGCAACACTAAAATCTGCAGAGAGATAACCGAATAAATTTCCCTCCATTTTTTTGCTTAATCAAACCGCCTCACGCCGATTTTAAGTATGCAATTCGCCTCATTCTCCGAGGGCTTTTCGCGCGAACGTGATGTAGCCGGTGTGTCCGGTCATCAGGGTTTCCGGCCGGGTTTTCCCCCTCTCCGTTTGCATTCTTCGCATGATGCACTCTATGGTTTGAACGTCTACAAACCCGCTTTCCTTCAGAGCCTCAACCGTTTTCACAACTTGGTCAATGGTGGGGCTGAAGGAGACGAAGGCTCCGCTTCCCTTCAGCGCCTTGCAAGCGTGGGGCACGACCAGCCAAGGCGTGGCCATATCTAAAACCACGGCGTCCACATCCTCCTCGTCGATTTCCTGCGTCACATCCTTGTTTTTGACATCCACGTACTCGGACGCTCCGGCTCTTTCCAAGTTTTTGAGCGCAGTTTCGATGAACTCTTTTCGAAACTCGTAACTGTACACGTGTCCAGTCGGCTTCACGTAGAAGGCGAGGGCGCTGGTGAGCGCTCCGGTTCCAGTTCCCGCCTCTACCACGCGACTGCCGGGTCCAACTCCGCTGAACATGACTATGAGGGCGATGTCCTTAGGGTAGGTTATCTGAGTTCTCCTCAACATCTTGAACACGTGGTCTCGCAGGGTTGGCTTGAGCGCTACGAACTCAACTCCCATGCTGCTCGCTGTTCGAGTCCCATACTCTTTGCCGATCAGCTCGTCCAGTTGAATGAATCCCTTGTGGGTGTGGAAGCTTTTTCCCTTCTCCACCTTGACCAGATACGTTCTCTTCCGATCTAAGTAAAGCAGAACGCTGTCTCCCTCGCTGATAGTTTGTGACAACACGAAACCTACCGTGTCCTCTAAAAAGGTTTGCAGAATAATAAAGTTGCGGAGTCTCAACTAAAGGAATTATCGGAAACTGTCGTCTGAGGCGGTTAATCTAATCAGTTTTATATCGCAGATACATACAGTGATTAAGCATGACGCGTAAAAGAAGCCAACAATAAAAGATGGTGGAAAATGTGACCAAACAGGCGACGCAGTTCCTTCTCCCCTTCGCAGTCTCTTCCAAGGATCGTGAAGAAAAGTTCACGAAAGATATGGAGAGGGCAACCATCCTTTGCCTAGCCGAATCAGAGAGGGGAAAGGGCGAGGGCTTCATCTTAAAGAAGCCAGCCGAGAAACTGATTTTCGTCGCTGAGATATGCTATCCCGTTTGGTTGGTTCCGTGGAGAGGAAGAAGCCTGCTGTTTGACGGGTTCGGCGTCGAGACACACACGTTGACGTATGACGTACTGCCCGACGTCAAAGCGTTCATCAACGACATCCAAGGAAGCGCTGGAAAACGCGAAGCATACTCCGCCATTCTCTCCGACGCCCTCAACTATTTTCAAGGTTTCACGGGACAAGAAGAAAAGACGATAGAGGGTCCTGTCACAAACCACGAGTTCATCCGAGACTTTGTTTTCTATCTTCAAGAAGCGAAGCCGGTTCGGAAGCCTGTGCTCGGCAAAGCGTTTTTGTCTCCCACCATTGATGAATCCACAATTTCATCCTTTGTCCAGGACTTCTCGAATCTCAGAAAAACACTTAGAGATGACATAGGAAACCTACGTAAAAGCATGAAAATGCTGAGCATCACAACAAGAGAACATTTGAAAGCCATCCGCGGGGAGATTAGAGAAATTCGAGAAAAATTCAATAAAGAAATAGCAACCCTCAAGCCTTCCATTTTAGAAAAAGTACAACAAATCCGGAAGAAATACGATGAGAAAATCGCTAAACTCTCCAAAAAATTCGACAGCCAACTCCACAGCCTCCACCAAGAACGCGTCAAACTTGAAAAAACAAGGAAAAACGTAACAACAAAAATCGAAAGTAGTGAAACAAGAATAGAATCCTGTAAGCTTAGTAGAGACGAGACTGGTGAGCTGAAGTGGAAGCAGGAACTTGAGAAATGCAAAAAGGAGCTTTCCGTTCTGGAGAAAAAAATCGGGAGTGCAGACAAAAGAATAGAAGAGGCTGAATCCGCTAAGAGAGTTGAAATATCCAAAATCAGATCAGAGTACAACACACGAGTCGAAGCAGCTATGAAAGATCTGAGGGAACTGGAGTCTTCTCGCGACGCCAAAATTGAGATGAGCCAGCAAGAAATGAATTCACTGGAAGATACGACCTCCAAGATCATAGATCAGATTAACAAATTGGTTGGGTTAAAGAAGGCTGCATTAAACGAGCTTGAGTGGATGGGCATGTCACAGCGACGAAGAAAATACGCACTGGCATACTTGCCTCTTTACCTGGCTTGTTTCCAAATAAAGTTGAAGAAGAGATACGTGTTGTACCCCCCTTCAGTTGTAGGTAGCATGGGTATCCTAGCAAGATTCAAGCGTGTTTTTGGGGTTTCAAAGATAAAGTCGCTTCTCCAACAGCGTTCAAAACCCATCACAAGTCTCCTCAATCAGCTTCTCACCGTGATTGAGCACAGCCCGGTGTTTGAGAAAGAAATAAGTGACGCTGGAGCTAAAGCAAACATTTTGCGAACGAAAGAGTCACGTGAAAGGATAAAAAAGGGGTTAGAAGGGTTGAAGACCGAGGGATGGATATCGGAAAGCGAGTTCCAAACGTTCAGCAAATCTCTGACAAAAATCTAACTTCAACTCGATTCTTATCATGTGGCATATTCACATCCCTTTTCAACAACTAAGATTTCGTTGCCGATGTTTCCAATAAACCTGCTCAACAACTCCGCATAGTCTCCGTGTATCGGAAACACCTTCTCACATTGTCAAATCGCGTACTTTTTTCCGTATTCAACCAAGTGCGCGTTTTTGTCTATTGTTCTGAAGAGTTCGGGGTTCTCTGTGTGTACTGGAAATATTCTCTTCGGCTTGATGTGGTTGATTAAGTCTGTTAGTTGCCGTCTGTTTAGGTGACCAGAAGCGTGAAGTTGGTGGAACTTGATTTTGAAGTGGTCTAGCCAATTGTGCATAATCACGTCTTCGATGTCTTCTTCGCTGTAAGGTTCGCTCATGCTGTGTATGAAGTGACTACCGGGATCTGGCCTTATGTCGATGAGTTCTGCAAACTGGTAAAAATCCAAGTCCATAACTATTTCGCTTTGATGTTCATGCACGAACTCGTAGTTCACCATTCTTTCCATGAACTCCCGTTCCCAAACGTAGTAGTCTCTCTCTAGAAAACCTCCCGTTTTTTTCCTCTTGTAATAAACCAAGATGTTCTTGTCTTTCATGGGATCTGGAAGGTGAAGGTGCTTGTCCTGCACAAGCCTACTCACTAGATGAGCGGTTTTCGGGGATATGACGATTTTTCTGTCGTTATTTTTGGCTACGTTGTAGAACGTTCTGAATCTGTCTACGTCTCGCCCGTAATGGGTAACGAATACTATCTTTTTTGTTTTAGAAACGATTTCGTTACTTAGCTTCTTTACTTCTAACTCGGAGTAGTTCTTTCTCCGTTCCATCTCGACCATCCTAGTTCCTTCACTTATCATCGCTACAGGCTCAGATTCGCATGCCTTCTCCGCAAATTCTTCCGTCATGTCTTTCCGAGGACCATGCGCTCTAAGGTCTCCAGTATACACAATTGCGCCTTCAGACGTATGAATTATGAAACCGTAGGCGGCGGCAATAGAGTGGTCAACATGAATAGGCTCAATCACCAGATGCTCGATTTCTATTTTGTGCCCTGTTCTGAACGTTTCATACGGGTGTTCTCCAAAATCAACGGTGCTGGTTTTCTCCATTGAGGAAATGAATATCTTTGTTCCGTAACCACAATGTATAGGAATTCCTTCGTCAAGAAAAGCGATGTGCCCGATGTGATCCACGTGGGCGTGAGAAATAAACACAGCATCAATTTTCGGTTTAGTATAAGGAAGGTCAGTAAACGCCAATTGTTCTCTACCGTAGATTCCTTTTATCTTTGGCAATAGATTAAACTCAAAATGGTCTCCCAAG
>JAOUMI010000071.1 GCA_029881555.1 Candidatus Bathyarchaeota archaeon
GAAATAGAGGGACCAGTCTTCATTGGGGTTCGAGCCGAGATTGCCGGTTAAGCTTAGCCCAAGGTTTTCCGTTGAAAAAGCGCATATGATGCAGCTGCAGTTGTCTAAACTTGTGATACGCGAAGACCAGCTTCCCGAGGCCATCAATTATGTGGCTGGGGTGGATGTTGCGTATGCGAAGGGAGTGTCCGTTGGCGTTGCAGCTGTCCTCGACTTTAATTCATTATCACCGGTAGAGTCACGGGTGGCACGCCTCAAAACGCGGTTCCCCTACATACCCACTTTGTTGTCTTTTAGAGAAATCCCTCCAGCCTATTCAGCGATAAAAAAACTGCAAACGCAGCCAGATGTTTTTCTCATCGACGGACAAGGATTCGCCCATCCCTACCGCCTAGGATTCGCCACACACCTAGGTTTGGCCATAGATAGACCAACCATTGGTGTCGCGAAAAGTCTGCTGTGCGGTAAGGTGGAGCCGGTCGGCGATTATGGATGGTCGCCTCTTACGGATAGAGGAGAAATTATTGGTGCCGAAGTTGTTACAAAACCTGGAACAAAGCCAATATACGTCAGCGTTGGTCATCGGGTGTCATTGAGAAGGGCTATAGACATCGTTAGGAGCTGTGCACGAACTTACAGAATCCCGGAGCCCGTCCGAAGAGCCCACGTGATAGCGGGTGAAGAGAAGAGGAAATAAACCAAATAGTATAAAAGAATATCGCAACGATGGTTTGTAGTTGGCGGAGGAGCGATTTTGGATTCTGGGCTTAAAAAAATCGTTGATAAAATTAGGGATGAATCACTCCGAGAAAAGGTGGTTCAACTCGTCGAAAACCCGACAATTGAAATTGAAGGGAAAGTTTATGTGGGACTGCCCTTGGAGGCCTCGCCAGCTGGCATGTTTCGTCATCACAGCTATCCGAGAGGCCTTATTGACCACATTGTCGGCACCAGTAAAGTTGCCTTAACTCTGTGCGACGTGATAAGAAGGGTGTATCATGGGAAGGTAGATAGGGACCTAGTGCTTTCCGGGGTTATTCTACATGACATTTTGAAGCCCTTAACCTACGAGGCGGAGGAGAACGGAACCTACAGAGCTACGCCCCTAGCCGAACGCCTAGATCACCTAACGTTAATTGTTTCGGAGATGGTTCGAAGAGGTTTTCCCCTGAACCTGATTCACATAGTTTGTGCACATCATGGAGGCGAGGCGGGTCCCATATGGCCTAGAACGGTTGAAGCGTTAGTCTGCCACCTAGCAGATGTCACTGACTCTCGACTGAACGGTGAAGTGCTACGAGCAGCAAGATATCTTTCCAAGGAAGCGACTGGCGAGGAGTTGTACCGCCCAACTTCGAAGGAAGCCTTCGAGATAGTTCACTCGAAGGTGGTCGAAGGTTGGGACGGGGTGAGGAAAGCAGTGGATAGGATGAGGCAAAGCAGACTTGGCGCTTGTTGATTTGGCTTGCCTGAAGCAGTAATCACTTACAAAGAGATTATTTTCACGTCTAACGTTTGGGTGTTCAAGGTGGCTATTGTTGACTTTCCCGTCAGATAGCCGCAGACCTCCCCTGGATTCACGACAAGTGTTCTTCCTTTTCTGTAAGTTTTCGCCCCATGCGTGTGTCCGTGCACGATCACGTCGTAACCTTCCACGTTGATGAGTGATCGAAGAAGTTCCTCTTCTTCACCGTGCACCATTCCGATCCTTAACCCGTCGATTGTCACCTCCACGAACCTCCCACGAATTTCGGCGCCCAGATCTGAAAATCGTTTTCTCAGCAGTTCTCGATCACCGTCGTTGTTGCCGAAAACTCCGATCAAATCAGCCTTCAAGGGTTTGAAGTGTGGCACAATAAAGGGAGCGACGTAGTCTCCCGCGTGCAGCACCAGCTTAACCCGTTCTTCGTTTAACCGATTCACAGCTTTATCGACAATGGGCAAACGGTCGTGTGTGTCCGCAATCATGCCTATTAGATGACGCATCTATCTTACCCCGTCTTGTTATGGGATATCGATTGCCAGAAATCCTTATAAATGCACCCCACTTTGACTGCAGTCACAACTTGTGCGAGCGCGCTGGCTTAACGAGAAACCCTATAGATCGGCACAGGATCACGACTCTCCAATTTGACGTTCATCAACCCTTGGTAAACAAGCTCTCTAAGACAGTCAATTACTCTTTTCTGACCAAAGGGTGCTTCTGGGATCGACATAAAGCCAACCTGTTTCTGTACAGTCCTCCGTATAGATGATGCAAGATTTTGGTGTGCGCGATACGTGCACATTCATCGCAAAAGCTGTCTCTCTTGTTTGAACGCCGTCCAGTAATTTCGTATTTAGTGTTTTTGAGACTTAATATCCTGGAGGCATACCTCCGTAGCCGCCTGGCATTCCACCTGGGCCGCCAGGAGGAGCCTTCATCTTTCCAGATGCGATAACATCGTCAATCTTAAGTATCATCGTGGCAGCTTCAGTTGCAGATTTGATGATTTGCTTCTTGACAGCTAAGGGGTCGTAAACTTCTATTTTCTTTACGTCTGTTACTTTGCCTTCTAGGACATCGACGCCAGCCCACGTTTCACCCTTCTTGTGACGAGCCCTAAGCTCTGCTAGGATATCTATAGGATCGAGACCAGCATTTTCACCCAAGGTTAAAGGCACCGTTTCCATGGCCTCGGCGAATCTTTGAACAACAAGTTGTTCTCTTCCTGGCAGAGATTTAGCGTAGTCTCCGAGCGCACTAGCGATCTCCATCTCTGGAGCTCCTCCTCCCGCGACGATCTTAGGCTCCTGCACCACATCTCGGACGACACACAAGGCATCGTGAATTGATCGTTCAGCTTCGTCTACTATGCGTTCAGTTCCGCCTCGGATTAGAATTGCTACTGATCTTGGGTTCTTGCATCCTTCGATGAAAGTCATCTTGTCGTCGCCGATCTTCCGCTCTTCAACGAGTTCAGCGTAGCCTAAGTCCTCTTTTGTGAAGTCGTCGAGGTTTGTAGCCGCTTTACCGCCTGTTGCCTTTGCGAGTTTCTCCATATCAGACTTCTTAGCTCGCCGCACAGCGAAAATCCCTTTCCTAGCCAAGAAGTGCTGGACCATATCGTCTATGCCCTTCTGGCAGATGACAACATTCGCTTCTGTCGAGACGATTTTCTCAACCATCTCCTTGAGCATGTTCTCCTCTTCGTGTAGGAAATGTTCCATCTGCTCTGGTCGTTCAATGTTGATTTTAGCGTCGAACTCTGTCTTTTTAACTTCAAGCGCGCTTTCCAGTAACGCTATCTTTGCCTTTTCGACCCGTTTAGGCATTCCTGAGTGAACAACTTCCTTGTCCAGAACTAAGCCTTTAATGAGCTTGGTGCCAGTTATAGATTCTCCAGACTTCTTTTCTACCATTATATCATCCAAGTCAACTCTATATTCATCTCCAACCTTGTTAGCTACATGAAGAACTGCTTCAACAGCTATCTCAGCTAGTTGCTCCTGATTCCCTGCTACCAGCTTGCTGGCCAATGAAGTCATAGCCACCTTTCCAAGGAAATCTTTGTCAGTAGACTTGACTGAAATCGCTATCTTCTCAAGAGTTTTAAGAGCCTTATCCGCCGCCTTGCGATACCCATCGATAATTACGGTTGGATGGATTTTTTTGTCTATCAATTCTTCAGCTTTTTCTAGGAGTTCTCCAGCCACTATGACCGCTGTTGTGGTTCCGTCTCCAACCTCGTCGTCCTGGGTCTTCGCCACTTCCACCATCATCTTGGCGGCGGGGTGTTGAATGTCCATTTCGTCTAGAATGGTGCGGCCGTCGCTAGTGATGGTTGCGTCGCCCAAGCTGTCCACAAGCATCTTATCCATACCTTTGGGTCCTAATGCGCTCTTGACCGATTCGGCTACTATTTTAGCTGCCATAATGTTGGCGTGTTGAGCATTGTGTCCTCTTGATCTAGTCGATCCTTCCTTTAGAATTAGAACAGGCACTCCGCCTGCTTCTGCAGACAATATCACATTCCTCCACTAATTTGCTTTTATCATTAATTGAAATGGTTAAATATATTCTTTTAGCATGTGTCCAACCTCTTAAGCATATTGGCGAAACACACAACGGCATTTCGAACAGGTGAACATGCACGCGCACAGTTTCGCAAGCTTGGACCTATCCACAACAATACCTACTATCACTCGTCTCTCCACGAAAACTATTTTGATATTTTGTCGACTAGGCTATTTCTCAGTTTTCTCCTTTAGAAGTCTCTTCCCATAATTGTGGCCCTTTTCAAAAGCCGCTAAATTCAGTTTTTCGGTTCCCTTGGGAACGTTATCTAGAACGGATTTTTTAAGTGCCTCAGCACTCATCAGATTGGTTACAGATGCAAAAGCGCCCAGCATAACAACATTCGCAACTATCGTTTTCCCAAGTTCCTCAGCGATCCTCGTTGCGGGAACTCTCAAAAATCGAATGTTTAGGCTGGCTTTCTGTTTTTGCACCAAGTCCGGGTCTAAAAGAACTGTTCCTCCCTTCTTCACTGTG
>JAOUMI010000072.1 GCA_029881555.1 Candidatus Bathyarchaeota archaeon
TTGGAGTTTACATTTACGACTTGGAAACTGGAGTGCGACGGATAGCGACCAGAGAGGACACAGTCAAGGTTTCTAAAATTGTGGATGCTTTGCCGAACATACATGTGTTGCAGGTGATGGTGTCACCGGGAGACGTTCCGGATAAGGTGGCAGATCATTACAAGTTTATGGCTGGTTTTAACAACACCACGAAGCACGTAAGCAACTGCGTAGGTCCGATCACATCCGATGATGGAGCCAAAGACATCGTGAAAATGGCTTCCTGCGTCGCAGGGAGCAAAGATGAACTAATAAAACGACCTCTTATCTCAGTGCACCAGTGCCCAATTAGTCCACTTCAATACGACGTTCACGGTTTGCGGGCGATTATGGAGTATGCCAAAAACAGCATTCCGGTAACCATTTATAGTATGGCGATGGGCGGAGGGACAGCACCAGTCACTCTTGCAGGCGAATTGGTCGTCATCAACGCTGAATTCCTAGCTGGTTTAACCTTGCTTCAGGCTCTAAATCCCAATTGTCCCGTCATTTACGGAACTGTAGCTTCCGTGATGGATATGAAAACTGGGATCCTTCCACTTGGAGCTCCTGAAAGACCCATCCTACAAGTCGGGGTTGTTAACCTCGCTCGATATTATGACGTTCCGAACGGTATGATATCTGTGGGACATACGGATGCAAAGATGCCTGGCACTCAAGCAGGATTCGAGAAAGTCCTTACCGCGCTACCGGTTGTCTTGGCGGGTGCGAGCTTAATACTTGGAGCAGGAGCTATCGATTCAGCGAACACGTACAGTTATGAGCAATTAGTAATTGACGACGAGATATGGGGGGCTTTGTTACGGGTTGCCCGAGGATTTGAAGTGAATGAGGAAACACTGGCAGTCAGTTCAATCAAAAAGGTCGGTGTAGGAGAGCACTTCCTTGGCGAGAGGCATACCTTGAAGCATGTGAGAGAATACTGGTATCCACATCTATATTCTCGCGTCAAAAAATCGGAGGATTTGTGGAATTTGGAGATACTGGGCAGAAAGGACTTGGCTGGAGTAGCCAGAAAAAAAGCCAAAGAGATCCTTCGAACTCACCAGCCTGAACCCTTGGAAAAGGACATACAACAGAGAATCCAGATGATAGTGGCTAACGCGGAAAAGCGTGCGTTACAATAAACGAAGACCCCGAAGCTTAAACCAACTTTCCTCACATTTAGCTTTGCAATCAAGAATACGCACAGACAGGATTATCGTCTGCAGCATCTATACATGTTGGTCATTAAAGGAAAAGAGACACTTTCAAAAAATCAATGTTTTTCCTCAAAGATGGATGCAAGGCCGAAAAGCCGATCTCGTCTGTATCAAGTGGACTAGCGCTTAGAAACAAGGTAAGCACAAGTTCAGGTTACTTCGCAAAACACGTTAGAATCTTAGGCTTAAGAAAAAAATAGCACTAATTTATGATAATCACTGTAAAGTGACAAAACTAATATGTCTACCCCGTTTGACGGTGACGAGAAACTTAACCAAATTTTTGGGTTTGTACCCAAGTTTTTGTCAAAAAACCATAAATAATATACTTCATATCTATAAATTTATGTTAAAACATTTAAAAGAGGCCTGCGGTGTTTTCGGAGTGCAGGATTTCGAGCGCAAAAAGGTTTTTCCGTATATCTACTGGGGACTTAGATCCCAGAATCACCGTGGTCACCAATCGCACGGTTTTCTCACATTTGACGGAAAATTCCACGTGCATACAGGTTTAGACCTAGTTCCAAAGATAAAAAATGGAGAAATTCAAGAATGGCTTGATAGGTTGCCGGGGCACGTAGGCATAGGGAACATCCGATATACAACATCTGGCAGAACAGATGAACAATCTTTATTGAAGGGCGCCCAACCACTATTAGTTCAGTCAGAAAAAAAAGGAGTGGCTATATCGTTCAACGGCAACATTGTTAACAATTCTCAATTAAAAAGAGAGCTTAGGAAAAAATTCCCGGATTTCTCCTACGAATGTGACGCAGACCTGATCTGCAGAAAACTCTTCACGGGAATTGAAAACGGTAATCTAGCCTCTTCGGTCAGAGCTTGTATGCGAGAAATAGAAGGCGCCTTCTCCATAGCCGGGGTAACCAAAAACGGAGAACTCTTCGCCTTCAAGGACCCTCACGGCATAAGGCCGCTCTGTTGCGGTCACAGCGAAGACCGCAAGACATACGCGATATCATCGGAAACTGTCGGTTTGGACATCAACGGATTTGAACACGGTTTTGAGATAAATCCGGGAGAACTCGTGATCGCATCAAAAGACGGTTTTACGCGAGAACAAATCCTTAGAGGCGAGAAAAAGGCGCTCTGCAGCTTTGAATTCGCATACTTTTCCAGACCAGACTCAGCGCTGGGAAAAAAGCACGTCTACGAGGTGAGGGAAGACTTTGGAAGAAACTTGGGAAGGGAGTATTCTGAAATCGCAAAAAAGGTGGACATGGTCATGTCAATACCAGAAACCGGCAATGACGCTGCGTATGGGCTTCACGAAGAAACTGGTGTGAGGTGGGAACGGGCTTCAAGGAGGCACAGATACGTGACCGAACGGGCGTTCATCCTGTTGCAACGAGATCGATTCAACACCATAGATAGGAAAATCAACATCCTTGACCGCAAGATCCGTGGAAAGCGGATTGCTTTGGTTGAGGACAGCATAGTTAGGGGAGACACCACCAAGGTGATCATAGAAAAACTCCACAAGCACGGAGCAAGTAAGGTTCACGTGTTCGTCACGTTTCCCAGAATAATACATCCTTGCTTCTACGGAATTGACATGGCAACCTACCGTGAGCTTATAGGGTCCAGATACGGCCCTGACGAAATTGCAAAAAGAATAGGTGCAGACACTGTGAATTACCAGTTTCTCGATGATCTCGTTAGAGCCACAGGTCTGAAGAGAGAGGAACTTTGTCTGGCATGCATCACAGGGAAGTATCCTACTCCACTGGCTCAGAAGATGGCAGACGAGATGAAAGAAAAATTCGAGAAAGGGTTTAAAGAAACCGGAAGAATATACGAAGCAGCTGGTTAAACGTCAATTTTGACGGTGGCTGGAATGGAGAAAGTAGGCGTTCTGGTTGTGTGCTACGGTTCGAGAGGAGCCGCTATGGTGGACGCCTTCAGTCGCAGCCAAAATTACTCCACCGAAATCTACGTTGCAGACAAGCAAAGGAACCCCTTCAACTTGGAAAAGGCAAAGGAACACGCTGTTGTTCCCGATCTTGATGCGGAAAAGATTTGCAAGTTTGCCAAGAAGTACGAAAAAAGAATTGATTTCGGAATAGTTGGGCCTGAAAAACCAATAATCAACGGTGTCAGGGATGTTGTTGAGAAGGAAACAGGCATACCCATAATATGCCCGACCCAAGAGTATGCCATTGAAGGAAGCAAGGTTGCTCAGCGGCGCCTGTTTCATAAAGTTGCGCCGGGAGTAAATCCAAGTTTTAGGGTGTTCGACCCCAAGGGCTACAGCACTGTGAACGAAGTGAAGAGAGATGTCAACGCGTGGCTAGACAAGCTCAACGATCAGGTCGCCGTAAAGCCTGACCGCCCCGTCGCGGGAAAGGGGGTCGGCGTCTGGGGTGACCACTTCAACACTCGCGAACAACTGTTCGAGCACTTTCTGTCCAACTACGAGCATGGTCCAGTGATAGTGGAAGAAAAAATTGAGGGAGAAGAATCCAGCTTCCAAGCGTTCTGTGACGGAAAGCACATGGTGCCGTTGCCAGAAACCCGCGACTACAAGAGAGCGTTCGATGGGGATAAAGGGCCTAACACTGGCGGAATGGGCTCCTATAAAGATGTGGGAGACTGGCTACCGTTCATGACATCGGCTGACAAAGAAAAAGAAGTTCAGATTGTAAACAAGGTCTTCAAAAGGTTAAGGGGGCGAGGTAGTAACCCAGGATTGCGCGGCATTCCTTTCTATGACGCGTTTATACATACGGGGAGAGGGCCAAAGATTCTGGAAAACAACAGCAGGCCAGGTGATCCAGAGATACTGAATCTGTTGCCGATCTTGAAAGACGATTTTGTGGATTTGTGCTTCAAGATACTTGACGGAAACTTAACGCGCGTCGAATTCGAAAAAAGGGCAACAGTCGTAACCTACAAGGCACCCCCAAACTACGGCGGGTTTAAGAACGTCTTTCCTCAGCGTGTAGATTCAGTTGATGCTGATAAGCCAGTAGATCTTAGCGGCGCGTACAGATTAGCCAAAAAGTACGGAGATAAGATCAGAATCTATCCGGGCTCAATAGAGCAGGGAGACGATGGACGAACCTACGCCCTCGGCTCCAGAACAGTGTGCGCGGTTGGCATCGGAGAGGACATAGAGCGAGCGAGAGAAATTTCGTTGGAGGGCCTCAGAGCCGTTAAGGGAGGATCGCTCTGGTTCAGAACCGACATTGCCTCGAGAGAGCACATAGAAAAAAGCGTGGAACACATGAAGAGGCTGAGGAACCAGTAGTGAACACGCGGAGGATTC
>JAOUMI010000073.1 GCA_029881555.1 Candidatus Bathyarchaeota archaeon
TTCTCTCTCGCTTTGGACGTCCAATATGTCCGATGAGGCAGAAGCGGCAGCGTCGATTGCACCCCCGAACAGCTTCGATGGCGAAGGTTTTCCCGAAGACGGGCATGTAGGGGCTTCGATGATCAACCAGAGGAACTTGCTGTGCCACTGGACAAGGAGCTTTGTTGAGGTCCTTAACCCATACACGATCCACGGGATTCGAAACGGCGGATACGTACACTCCTTTCAGGTCAGCGAACTCTTCAATTCGCTTCGCTGGCTTTTCAAACTCCTTAATGCGGTCGATTAAAGGGTCTAAGATAGCTTCAGCCTCACCTATGGCGAACAAATCAACGTATTCAGCGAGGGGTTCAGGGTTTTCCGTTGCGCACGGTCCGCCAGCGATGATCAGAGGGTCTTTTGGGGTCCGGTCATCTCTTCTCAGTGGCACATCGGACTCTAACAGCATGCGGATTACGTTCACGTAGTCCTGTTCGTACTGCAGAGTGAACGCAACTACGTCAAAGTCTTTGAGGGGTCGGTTGGATTCGAGGCTACGAAGGGGTTCTCTTCGAGTGGGGATAAAGAGTCTTTCACAAGTCACGTCTTCTCGTGCGTTCAACAGCGCGTACAGCAACCTGATGGTCATTCCGGTCATGCCAGTGCGGTAGACATTGGGATAGCAGAGCGCTACCGTCACGTCTACGCTTCTCCAGTTCTTTTTGATGATGTTGAGTTCGGGCACGAAAGGCATTTGAGTCACAACTAAGCATGTGTGTTGATTGCCATTAAATGTTATCTAGAACAACCTAAACGTTAGTCTTGTATTTGCGCTCGTCTACGGTCAGGCGGACGTAGTGGAGCTTAAGTCCCAGAAGCCCTTCTAAATCTTTCATCACATTCTTCTCTGTTGTCTTCCTAGTCAGCCTTCCCTCTTTTTTGTCAGCAATCTTCATCTTCCTTATGGTGGAGACTCCACAAACCAGTCGCCTTGAATCCACTATTCCGTAGGATTCATCTACGCGCGTTCTGTGAGGTTCATCTTTTGCCCAATTAATGCAGATATTGCCTTTCCCAGAAAAGTAAAGAACGTGTGCGCGCGGGAAAGGGGAGGCGAAAGGCGGTAAAGAGTTCCGCCTCTGCATCATTTTTAGGCATCACCTATCGAGTGCGCTCGTCGGTACATGACGGTGAAGCAGTTGCTACACACGTGGAAGTTGCCTTCCACCTTGTCTTGTTCCGCTTGGTCTATGTAGCCTCCACATGCTGGACAAGTAAACTTACTCATCGCTGCCCCTCAGATTCTTTGACTCTAGCGATAGCTTCAGTTGCTTGAGAACGGTAAGCATGACGTACGGCATATTTAAATCTTTCTTTATATACGTGGCACGAAACAGATTGAATGCATGGTTTGATACTTTTTATAGCATTATTTTAAAAAAAGTCAGGCCCCGAATGTTACACGGAAACGGCGTTCACTCACCACTTCTACATCGGCGCAAACTTCTGAAGAGGGTTTTCCTCAAGAACTCTCTGAAGCCGAGGGTAGCTCAAGCCAGTCACAAGGTCTCCGTATGTTTCACATCGTTCTTTTAGTTCAATTCTTTCGGGACTTCGAACGACAACCTCAACCTCGTCGCCTGACTGGAGAATCAGGTGGATGTGAAACGATGCTTCTTTTCTACCTCGCTTTGTAACGGAGAGCCACCCGCTTTTCGCTATCTTGAAGTTGCTTTTCTGAAGTTCAGCGAGAACAGCTTTCGGGGCTGAAGAAAACGTGACTATGTCTATGTCGCTGTTTTTGTAGGCTGTTCCCCTCCAGACACTTCCTATCAGTTTCGGGTGAAACCTTCTGAGGAGCTCCATTACTCGGAGGGCTTCTCTTCGCATTTGAAGCAGCCGCTCCTGTCTTGACCGCCCCTCCCTCTCCTCAGCGATCTTGTCCAGCTCTTCCGCAACCTCAAGGTTGCTGGGGAGAACTCGAGCACCCAATGTTTGGGCTGCTCTGTTTTTTGCCTGCTTATACTCTTTTTCCTGTGATGTGTAGAGCAAAATGGCGGCTTCCCGCGCGACTCGCTTCTTCAAATCCGATAAGCGACTGTCCCTCAAGATTCTCTACACCCGAGTATTTTGACAAAGGCAGAATATTGTTACGCGGCGATGGTGGGTTGGAGGGTGAGCTTCGACTTTCGGATGCCCACGTGGCGCAGAGGAGCTATTTTCTTCGCCTCGTTGTAAATATCAGACGCGATTTTCTGCAGAACCACCTCTTGAACAAACTGGTCGAACGTGAGGGTGCTCGCCTTTTCTTGAACAATTTTTCTCATGATGTCGCGTAGCGCCTTTTCCTGTGAAGTTTTGATACGGACGAGAGTGAACGCACAAATCCCCAGCCTCAGTCGGTAGCCGTCCTTCGTTGTGACACCCAGAATGGCTTCAACTCGCGTAGTTTTCCTTCGAACAAGGCTCCTCAAATAGTCACGGGAGTATTCGTGTCCTTTAAAGATGGTGCGGGCGGTTTTGCCATCCACCCCGGTGACCTGAAAATACATCTTCAGATAGTGGTGCGCAAAATCGTTGGTGAGATCGTAAAGCGTGGCGTCCACGATCCTTCCCACTAGTTTCTCGGGATCGTCGGATGGCACAGCTCCCAGCTCAGCTCCTCCGAAGTAGGAGGGAGAAACTATTACGTACCAGTCCTTGCCACGCCACTTATCCTTTACGCGTCTCCTCTTCTTTGATGACACGGTGATCCTCCGTTGCGACTGAAAGTTTGCGCGGTGGTATTAAAAGTTTTAGCATCGTTCCATTTTTTCTATTCCGCCCATGAACTGTCTCAAAACCTTTGGGATTATGACAGAGCCATCATTTTGTTGAAACTGCTCTAGGATAGCCATCATTGTTCGACTGGTTGCGAGGGCGGTGTTGTTTAGCGTGTGTACGAAACCAGCTGGGGCTTGCCCCTCTTTCTCTCTAAATCTTATGTTCAGCCTCCTCGCTTGGTAATCCGTGCAGTTAGAATTGGAGCCGGCCTCCCTGTACTCTCCGTCAGACATCCAAACTTCCATGTCGTACTTCTTCGCCGCTATCATCCCGATGTCTCCCGTACAGACGTTAACAACCCTGAAGTGTAGTCCCAAGCTGTTGTAAAGGTCCTCAGCGTTCCTTTGTAACTCCTCATGAAACCTCCACGAGTCTTCTGGCAGACAGAAAATGAACTGTTCAACCTTGTTGAACTGATGCATTCTAAACAACCCTTTGGTGTATTTGCCGTGCGCGCCGACTTCCTTCCTGAAACATGGGCTGACTCCAACGAGTTTTATCGGTAAATCATCCTTGTTAATCACCTCGTCCATGAAGATGGCGGCCATGGGATGTTCGCTGGTCGCTATCAGATAAAGGTCTTCCTTCTCTATCTTGTACAGTTGATCTCCAAAGAATTCTAGGTCGGTAACCCCGAGGTAGGGCTTCTTGCGCATCATGAAGGGTGGCTCTATAAGCAGATAACCCCTTTTTCTCATGAAGTCTATCGTGTAGTTTAAGATCGCATAGTCCAGAAGGGCCATCTCTCCCTTCAGGTAGTAGAAGCCGTGGCCAGCAACCTTAGCAGCCCTCTCAGCGTCTATCAAATCTAGGTTCAGAGCGATTTCCAGATGATTTTTGGGTTCAAAATCAAATTTTGGAGGTTCACCCCAGCCTTTCACAACAACGTTTTCACTTTCATCCTTGCCGACAGGAACCGACTCGTGTAGAATGTTTGGAAGTCCTAGCAGAATACGACTCGCTTTCTCCTTGTATTTCTTGACCTGCTTCTCCGACTTTTCAATTTTTTCGGGTATCTTTCGTGCTTCTTCAAGTTTTTTGCTAACGTCCTTTCCCTTCTTCTTCAGGCTTGCAATTTCGGCAGTTATCACTTTTCTTTTGTGCCTGAGTTTGTTTACCTCTGTCAACAGTCGCCTCCATTTTTTGTCGTATTCGATCAGGTCATCGAGCATCTTGAGTTTTTCGACTGCTCCCCTCTTCTCTAAGTTAGCCCTCACCACTTCTGGATGCTCTCGGATCAATTTTATGTCCAACATGCTAGCACGTCATCCTCATTCCAGCTGTAAACGTGTGCACTGTCCAATGCCTTTAGGTTTAACATGAAATTCAGCTATTTAACACCTATGCGACATAGCTTAGTGGCACAACTGTGAAAAAAGTCATCTTTTCAATCTCGCCAGTTTTTCCAATGTTTTAAAATCTTGTCATACCTTCTTCTTTTCCAACCTTTTCTGGTCTCGGATATTTCTTTTTCAGTTCTGAAACAAACTCGTCAACAATATGCGCTTAGTCTGATTCGGACACCTACTTTTCCACAGATCCGAAAATGATCTAATATAATTAACCGTATTGATTTTCGGTTCATAACTGATTTAAACAGGGTTTCCGCATGCTAATTGTCAAACAAGCTAAGAGACGAATAAAATGAAAAACATGAACCGAACTCTCAAGAGAGCTATTCTTCTGGCATTTTCTTTTGCATTAGT
>JAOUMI010000074.1 GCA_029881555.1 Candidatus Bathyarchaeota archaeon
TGAGTACAGGAAATAGGGAAAAAGTATTTAAAACTTGGATAGATGCATAAGGGCAACGCTAGGGGGAAACTGTAGGCGATGGCGAGAAAGGCGCGGATTCGATTGACCAGCACCGATTACCAGAAGCTGGAAGATGTTTGCAAGGAGCTGAAGCTCATCGCTGAGAAGACCGGCGTGAAGCTAACTGGTCCTATCCCCCTTCCAACGAAGAGGCTCCGCGTTCCTGTTCGAAAGACTCCCTGCGGTCAGGGAACCGCCACTTGGGACAAGTGGGAGCTACGCATCCACAAACGTCTAATCGACATAGATGCAGAAGAACGTGCCATGAGGAGAATCATGAGAATCCGTGTACCCGAAGAAGTCTTTGTTAGCATCGAACTTCTGTAGAAAATGCACCTCACAAGTTCCCTCAAAAAACCTTAACATGTTCAGCCTTCAGTACCGAAGCTTACGTCTTTTCAAAACAGGTAAACGAAAGTGAAAATCGTGAAGGCGATAGAGATGATAAAAGCCACGCCCCAGACAGCCTTGTTCCACCCGAACACCTTCGCTCCGTCCAACACTCCAAAAGGAATGAGATTTTGGAGCGCTATCCATGAGTTGAAAGCCGCGCCCGTCATCGCAACCGCTTGAACAATCTCGTCTAGAGGATACAACGCCAAAGCAATGAATACAACTGAGAACACAAGGTTAGTCAGAGGTCCGGCTAGGCCAGTTTTTCCAGCCGTTCCCCTACGCATGGGACCCGCTATCATTACAGCTCCCGGTGAAATGAACTTGATCGGAGAAATTATAGAAAGCAGGGTGAGCAAAGCGCCGAGTAGGGTTAGCCGGTATTCCGCCCACAACCCGTAGCGTTGAGCTACGAGTTTATGAGCGAGTTCATGTAGGATGAAGGCGAAGGTAAACACCACTGCGAGGCTCACCAAGATTTCTGGCGTTATCACAAGATCCATCCTAACCTGCAGAAAGATGGTTAATCCTACACCCATGACCAGCAGGGCGCTGAGAGTTAGGTGTCGAATTTCAATGAGGCTGAAACTGAAGTGCCTAGGGATCGATGGAGGCTTATGGGTATACCTGTACTCATAACGCGTTGCTTCTCTCCCTTCTTCCACGACAATTAGTTGCGGTTGTTCGCGTGGGGCTCTGGCTCTCCAGTATTCCGGACACTCGTGGTTTTCGGGGAGCCTGTGTTCAGTGCAGTGGTACTGGTTGCAGAACGTACATTTGAATGGAAGAACAACGTCCTTATCGCAGTATTGGCACTTCACGACTGCTTTCATCTTCCCTGACGATTAGCTATGAAGGTTCGCGAACATCATGATTTAAATCTTTTCTACTTTCTGCTAAAGCGGATAAAGGAACATTTTATAACGTTCGGAACGCTTGCATTTTATCTGACCGCCGGGATGGCAGAGCGGATAATGCGCAGGCCTTGAGCCTTCTGGCTGGAGAGCCTGTGGTCCTGTTGGACCGCATGGGTTCGAATCCCATTCCCGGCGCCATACTGCTTGTTCAGTAAATTACCATGGATCTTGGCTTGAATTACGATAATTTTTAGTTTTTGATTTAAATGGGAGTTGTTGTTACTAATTGATGTCGGAGAGCGTCACGTTTGAAGTTGATTTACGTGGTTATAGATGGTATGGGTGACCTGCCAATTGAAGAATTAGGAAATAAGACTCCTCTCGGGGCGGCTGATACGCCTAACATGGATTTTCTCGCCAAAACTGGAAAAACAGGAATCATGTATACTGTTTGTAAAGGCATAGCTCCTGAAAGCGACGTAGCGGTTGTCTCAATTTTAGGTTATGACCCCTTTAAATACGAGGTGAGTAGGGGAGTCCTCGAAGCTCTTGGAGCAACGTTGCCCGTGAAGGACGGCGATCTGGCTCTAAGATGCAACTTCGCCACGTTAGGTCTTGGAAACAAGATTATTGACAGAAGGGTGGGAAGAAGCCTTACCGCAGAAGAAGCCACGGAACTAGCTAGAGTCATAAACGAACAGATAAAATTGGAATCGCACCCAGCCAATTTCCAATTCAAAAACACTCTGGGCCACAGAGGAGCCCTAGTCATAAGAAGCAAAGACAAGAAACTTTCAGGCAACATCACTAACACAGACCCAGCCTACACCAGAATCAAAGGCATCGGCGTAGCAGAACCCGAAGCCGAAATGGTTCTCAAAAAATGTAAACCTTCGGAAAAAACCGAAGAAGCAAAATTTTCAGCAGACCTTGTCAACGAATTCACCCAGAAAAGCACAACAATTCTAGATGAACACGAGTTAAACAAGAGACGCGTCAAAGAAGGAAAGCTAAAAGCAAACGTTATCCTCGTCAGAGATGCAGGTCATCGGATGCCAAAATTTTCCCACCTTGACCAGCAATATGGCTTCAGCTTCGTTTGCCTAGCTGACATGCCTGTTGATCGAGGAATTTCCAAACTAGCCGGAATGCACTTGGTAGATCTTCCTCCTCCGTCCAAAAGCCTTGAAAAAGACTGTAAACTAAGAGTGGAGAAACTACTGGAAGTGTTGCCTCTCTACGATTGTTTCTACATACATATCAAGGGACCGGATGAACCTGGTCACGACGGAAACTTCAACCTTAAAAGCCAACTCATCGCCACCGTTGATAAGCACTTTCTTGGAAACATGCTACAAAAAATAAAATTGGAAGACCACGTTATCTGTGTCACAGCAGACCATTCAACACCCTGCAAGCTAAAAGCCCACAGCGACGATCCAGTGCCCCTCCTCATATCAGGCAACAAGATTCGAGGCGACAAGGTTCAGAAATTCTCAGAAAATGAATGCAAAAAGGGAGAACTGGGCGTTTTACTCCGCGGAATCGAACTCATGCCAAAACTAATCATGCATCTAAAAGAATAACACATCTCTTTGATGTAGTTCTTTCCATGTCAGCCACGACTTTGAAAGGCTGAGCCTAAAGTGGCTATAACATCAAAGGATTTAATAGTGGAATCATTTACTCTAGTGTCGGGATGCATATGAAAATCTTAATAGTTGGAGTTGGTGCCCAAGGGTCTGTGATCGCCACAGAGATTGTCAAAAGCCCAGAAGTGTCCGAGGTTAGACTTTCTGACGTAAAATTAAAGAAAGCTGAGCGACTGGCAGAGAGGCTAAAGAGCGAGAAAGTGAGCACCCATCGTGTTGACGCAAACAAAGTAGACAGCATAATGAGAGCCGCAAAAGAAGTTAATATAATAGTTAATACAACAACATGGATTCCTAAATTTAACTTAAACATAATGGAGGCTGCTTTAAAGACTGGAGCACACTACCAAGACCTAGCTTCATACCCAGCTCAACAATTGGAACTCAGCGACAGATGGAAGGAAGCCGGGCTAACAGCCCTGATAGACACTGGAGTATCTCCTGGGCTCACAAACGTGCTTGCAGCACAGGCTGCTGACAAACTCGATCGCGTGGAAGAAATACGCATAAGACTCTGGGCTGCAGTCAAAAGCGAAGAGCCAGTCTCGCTGTGGTCTCCTGAAACCGCTTGGCGCGACATGGCAGCGAAACCGATAGTGTATGAGAACGGAGAATACGAGGAAGTACCACCTTTCAGTGGTGAGGAAGTGTACACCTTTCCTGATTCAATTGGCCCGCAAACCGTTTACATGCATTCCCACGAAGAACCGGAAACCCTGCCTAGCTTCATAGGCAAGGGTGTAAGATACGTTGATTTTAAGATGGGTGGGCCTGATTTTCCACTAGCTAAAGCTATAGTTGAATTCGGCTTGCTGAGTGATAAACCTATAAACGTCAAGGGTGTTAAAGTGGCTCCTCGCGACTTTTTTCTAGCACTAGTTCCACCGACCCCTTCAATGGAAATGATGGAGAGAATGGTTAGAGCCGGGATGATAAGCATGAGAGGATGCGTCGCAGTGAATGTTAAAGGTCAGAAGCGAGATGCAAGAAGGCGCCACACCCTTTACTCTCACTTTCCAGATGTCCAAGAATTGAATGAGAGGATGCCGGGTGCAAACCCGGTAGCCTACGTAACTAGCGTTCCAGCCTCAACCTTCACTAAAATGCTTGCAAAAGAAGAGATTATAACCAGGGGAGTCATTCCTCCTGAAGGTTTAGAACCAAAGGTTAGACAAGCGTTTCTAGCTGAACTAGCTGAAAAAGGCATAATAGTACATGAAAAAGTGGAGAGACGGTAGCCCAAGCCTCCTTCCCTGACTCTTCTAAAGGTAAGACGCTCGCACACGGCTATGAAAACGTTTCGAATTGGATATGCAAATTATCTACTGGCATCATCTATATCGGAGAGAACAAATAAAAAGGGGAAAAGGTTGGCCTCTGTCACGGATAGAGCTCCATAAGCCTTCTCATGGACGCTTCCACTTTTTCTCTCTGATACTCGTAGGGTGGTTTTCTCCTCACAAGTTTCTTTACATTTGCGCGTTCGTTTAGTACGGTAGTGTTTCAAGCCATGGATA
>JAOUMI010000075.1 GCA_029881555.1 Candidatus Bathyarchaeota archaeon
GCCAACCAACCTGATCTCTTCGATTTCTTTCTTCTGTCTCTTAATATTTCCGCCCATAGGTTTTACAAGAAAACATGCAGGGTAGTAGTCGTATTCTATTCCATCTTGAACTCCACTCTCATGGTATTCACCTATCTTTCTCACTATCTTCACTTGGAGTCCTGTTTCTTCCCTCACTTCTCGCACTACAGCTTGTTCAACAGTTTCTCCAGCATCAACTTTTCCACCCGGCAAAGCCCAATACCCTTTAAAAACCACGGTTGCTCTCTTAACTAACAAAATCTTGTTGCTTGGAAACTCTATTATGGCTGTTACTGTTCTGCCGCTGAACTTCATTTGCACACCTCTTCTGATCATGTATACAACGCATGCGCATTTATAGAAAATGAGACTGGGGGATACTTACCAAAATTTATCAAGTTGGCACGCATATTTTCGTATCTTCTTTGGGGTTTGAAGAGGGTCGCTGAAAAGAGAAAGGAGTTTTCTAAACTTTTCAAGAAAAAAGACCCCTCCAAACCTTTCCAAAGTGGGCTCATGTTGACATATATACATATATAAATCTTGCTGTACACATCCACAAGAAACGCGCGCATAGATACAAAACTCGGTTTGATCACATTATCCCTACAAGATTTTTGTTTCCAACTTATTTCACCGTTGTGATTCACATAAAAAGAATTTGCCATCGGCTCAGAATGTAGACAAAAAGAAAGGTTGCTTCTGACGCCGGGGGGATTTGAACCCACGCCACACTGGATCTATCTCCCAAAATTCCACTTTTTTCTATCTTGTTTGCGCACACTTTTGGGATTCTGCAAACAGAAAAAGGAGAGAGTGGGAGCTACAGGGTCTCTATAATAGAGAGAGGCTATTCACCACAACACCTTTAACCTCCCCTAAACCCCAAAACAACAGAAGAGGACACAAACAATGAAATGGCTAGACATACTCGAAGAATCCTCCCAAAAAATAAGAAAAGAAGTTCTCCCTCTCTTCGGAACAAACGAAGCAAACATAGAACTCGGAAAAGGAGCAGGAGGAGACACCATAAAAAAAATAGACCTAGTAGCAGAGAATGCTCTAATCCAAACCCTCCAAGACCACAAGGTATCATGTACCCTCATCAGCGAAGAAACAGGAACCAAAAAAATAGGCCCAAACCCAGACAGCTTCTACCTCACAACAGATCCCCTAGACGGAACGACCAACGCAACACGCGGACTACCCTTCATAGCCACATCATTTGCAGTTTCAAAAACCCCGAACCTCAAAGACGTGGAAATAGCCCTCGTATACGACATTCTATACAACGTTACCTACACGGCAGAACGCCACAAGGGAACCCTCAGAAACGAAGAAAAAACAAAACCCTCCCCAACAACCACACTAGAAAACGCAGTCATCGGCATAGACTTCAACACCCTCAAAATAAAAGAACTCATCACCTGCCTAACACCACTACTCCAAAAAACAAAACACCTCCGCCACCTCGGAGCCAACGCCCTCGAGCTCTGCTACGTCGCCGACGGCACCACCGACGCTTTCATCGACCTGCGAGGCAAACTACGAGTCACCGACATCGCCGCCGCATACCTCATTCTACGTGAGGCCGGAGGAATAATGGTCACACCCGAAGGAACAGAAATAAACGTTCCATTAGACCCTGCCCAACGAGTATCCTTAATCGCAACCGCAAACACAACACTCTACGAAAACATCAAGGCACACTTAGACCAGACCAAGCATTAGCGAAAACACAACCTATTAACCGCAAACGCGCCGATTTGCCTGAGGAAATGCCGTCATATTTGTGGTTAGGAGCGTTCCCCGTGGCTTGTTGCCGGTAAGACCGTTTCCAGCCCTGCTATTGCGAAAGCAATCCAAGCGAGTCTTAGTGGTTGCGGACCTCCACATCGGTTGGGAGGTGACACTCACGGAGCGGGGAGTCCACGTTCCTTCTCAAACGCCAAAAATCTTGAACAAGATAACCCGGCTGATCGAATCGTGCAAGCCAACGAGTCTAATTTTTCTAGGCGACGTGAAACACACGGTCACGGGGGTTAAGATGGGAGAGTGGCGTGACATCCCAGACTTCTTTGAAACCCTAGGAAAAAAAGTGCCAGACATTCAAGTTATACCGGGAAACCATGACGGAAGCCTCGAGCCCCTCCTACCCGAATTTGTTAAAATCCTGCCCTCCACAGGTGTTGTCCTCTGGGACATCGGGCTTTTCCATGGACACGCTTGGCCAGCCCCAGAGCTCTTAGGATGCCGTCGTCTTGTTACCGGCCACGTTCACCCAATGGTGGTCTTCCGCGATCCAGCAGGTTTTCGAATATCACGGCCGGTTTGGGTTAAAACCAAATGCAATGGTGAGCAGTTGGCAAAGTCCCTCCTCAAACACGCAAGCGTCAAGGTTCAAAAGAATCCCGCCGATTCGCTGCTGAAACTTTTTGATGTAAAGCTCAGGTGTTCACAACTTTTCATAATGCCATCCTTCAACGACTTTCTCGGAGGCCAACCGATCAACTGGAAAAGCTTAGGCAGAAACGCTAGATCCAGACCGTTCATAGGACCTGTTCTGCGCTCCGGAAGCATCGACATCGACAATGCGGAAACATACCTCCTTGACGGAACTTTCCTGGGAAAAATCAGCCAATTAAGAGCTTTTAGCTAGAGACACTATTCACCAAAACTCTTTTAAAAATCTGTTTAATCTCATTAATAGTGGTGGTGAAACTATGGGTTGGGAGTATTTTCCAGAATGGTTTAGAAAGAGGATGCGACGTTCCCCATACTTCAGAAGCTGGTTTTTTGGGGACATCGATGAAATGTTACGCGACATAGAGGAGATGATGGAGAGAGAGTTCAAAGAGCTCACCGAACGCGTTCCAAAGGATTACGTGCGTGAACGCAAACTTCCAGACGGTTCAACCGTACGCGAGTTGGGACCGTTCGTATACGGATACTCTATGACGATCGGACCGGATGGAAAGCCAAAGATCAGCGAATTTGGCAACGTGAAGCCTTCGCTTAGACATGAGCCCTTTGGCTTAAGTAAGCCCAGCTTAGATGTGAAAGAGGAACGCGAACCATTAGTGGACGTGATAAGCACTGACAACGAGATCAAAATTGTGGCTGAGTTACCTGGAGTTGAAAAGAAAGACATCAAGCTACACGGAACAGAAAACACACTAACCATCTCAGTTGACACTCCGGAACACAAATACTTCAAAGAAATCCAGATGCCAGCAGCAATAAACCCCAAAGCGGCAAAGACAGCTTACAAAAATGGAGTTCTAGAAATTACCGTGCCAAAAACCGAAGAGAAACAGAAGCCTAAAGGAGAACCGATGAAGATCGAATGAACCGAACAAGCGCAGGATAGACGTTAACCGCCTTTTTTCCTCCGTAGCCTAAGCGCCAATGAACCTCAAGTGTTTTTCGTCCTCGGGGAACCTATTTGGCGACTTGTCTACGGAAAGGACGGAAACTCTGCGACCACTAGCTAAATATTCTTCAAAAATACAAAAACGAAACATTCTTCTCATATGAGAATCCGACCTATTACGGGGCTTTTGAAACTTGGTGCCACAGCTACCCAACCTCGCACCAATGAAAGGACGCGACTAACAAAAGTGAGCAGTATGACTCGCGCGCGTGTAGGAAGGGTGAAAAAAGAGAGATGAAAAGGATGTACCGTAGAAAAAAGCAAGAAATTAGCGTGGTGGAGCCTTTTGAGAAACCCGTTTCCGGGACATTTTCTATAGTAGCTAGGTCTCCCGAGTCTGGTTTGTTTGGGGTCGCCGTTGCATCGGGATCCTTGTCGGTGGGAGATAGGGTGCCTCACGCAAAACCAGGCGTCGGCGTGGTCGCCACTCAAGCGTACACGAACGTCGCATACGGGACCAAAGGACTAGAGCTCATGGGAAGGGGAATGTTACCAAGGGAGGTGTTAGACAGGATTTTGAAAGAGGATTTGGGAAGAGAGTCTAGGCAGGTGGCGATGGTGGACGCTAAGGGAAACAAAGCGGTGTTCACAGGTAGGAGGGTTCCTGGATGGTGTGGAGAATCAATTGGTAAAGATTACATTGTGATAGGGAATTTGCTCGCCGGAAGGGAGGTAGTCGACAATATGGCTGAGGAGTTCGAGAGGTCGGCTGGAGACTTAGCTTGGAGGATAGTAAGAGCACTGGAGGCTGCAAGCGAGAGCGGCGGGGATCGACGGGGTGAGCGGTCAGCCGCGCTTCTCGTGGCAGGTGCGAGGAGTGTAGAAGTAGAAGTGATGGTCAATGAACATAGCGCTCCTATAAAGGAGTTGAACAGAAGGCTAGGAAGCCATTTTCGCGCTCGATGTTCCACGTAAAACCGCGCGAGTTTAGTGACTTTTCTTGCTGTGTTTGCGGACGAGGTTTATGTACTCTATGAGGCGTTCAAGGGAGGTCTCAGGCGTTATGGGGCTTCCCA
>JAOUMI010000004.1 GCA_029881555.1 Candidatus Bathyarchaeota archaeon
GGACCTAACAATCAGCATCATAGGCTTAATCATTGCAATAATCCTAGCCGTCCTAGCGTTGGGAATCGCCAACTTCGGGATAGAAACCTTCGGAATAACTGAAGACATATCGAAAGCAGCCGCGTTAATAGCAGTTGCAATAATCATAGGACCAACAATAGCGGCATTCGCCACCAAAAAATACTTCTAACCCACCAAAAACTTCCAAAACTCCCTCCTTTTTTGGATACGCATACACAGCTCGTAAACTTTGAAAGAGACGAATACAATTCAAGAGCGACGAAGACTGTTAAGGAAATCCAAGAACTCGTTAAAGCCAGCTTTGAACACGCAACCAAAGAATACACAGACCAAAGCAAAATGTTCAGAAAACACAAGCGACTACACTCCTTCCCCGAAAAACACACAGCTTTCCAACAAAGCTCATAGGAACTCTATTCAATAAATATCCCGTCAGACAAAACAATCTTCAAAAGACCACAACGCCTAGGGGGTATAGAGGAACTAAAAAAATAATAGAGAGATCTATAAGAGAAACTAAACAAAAGCTGATCCAACAAAAACTTCAAGGTGACACAAATGGTCGGAATATTCTGTTGCATCCTCAAAGACGGAAAAGCAGCACCAATTGTCCACTCAGCCCTGAAAAAACTCGAATACCGAGGCTACGACTCCACAGGAGAAGCAACAATCCACAAAAACAAACTATACATAAAAAAGGACAGCGGAACAATCGACGAAGTCCACGCAAGACACAACTTAGACGACCTCCCAGGCAAAATAGGAATAGGACACATAAGATGGGCGACACACGGAGCTCCTCTAAGAGAAAACGCCCACCCCCACATCGACTGCAAAGAACAAATTGCCGTTGTCCACAACGGAATAATCGAAAACTTTACAGAACTAAAGAAGGAACTTGAGGAACTAGGACACACCTTCAAGTCCAAAACCGACAGCGAAGTCATCCCCCACCTCATCGAAGAAAACCTAAACAGAGGCTTACCCCTCATCGAAGCGACCCGAGAGACCATAAAACGTCTAGAAGGATCGTACGCCATCGCTATTATTTACGTTAAAGAACCCGACAAGATCATTTGCGTTCAAAAGGAGAGTTCTCTCACAATCGGGATCGCCGAAAATGCCGCTTACCCTACATCTGACATCCCAACGTTTCTTCCGCTAACAAAGAAAGCCGTCACGATAGAAAACCAGGAAATTGCCATAGTTAGCGACGGGAAATACGAGATCCGAAAAATTACCGACTGGAGCTTAGTGCCAAGGGAACCCAAGCTTATTAAGTGGGTCCCCAAGAAAGCTGAAAAACTAGGTTACCCCCACTTCATGCTCAAGGAGATTCATGATCAACCCTCCAGTATTCGGAACACACTTCGATTGCAAGACCAATATTTAGAGCTAATGACCACATTCCTTGACCGTGCAAAAGAAGTGTTCTTGGTCGCTTGCGGAACCTCCTATCATACCTGTCTCGCCGCCTCCTACATGTTTTCAAAACTAGCCTTCTTGTCAACTCACCCTGTCCCTGCATCAGAGTTCATTGAACAACAAGGAAAATCCATCAATATCGACAGCACAATTCTTGCCATAAGCCAATCCGGAGAAACAGCTGACACACTCGCCGCTGTTGAACACGCGAGACTCCACGCCGCAACCATCTTAGGACTAACCAACGTAATTGGATCCACCCTAACCCGCGTTTCACGCGTTTACATCTGCCAACAGTCGGGTCCTGAAGTAGGGGTGGCGGCCACAAAAACCTTTACCGCCCAGCTCTGTGTGCTTGCTCAGCTCGCTTTGAGACTAGCCAAAAAACGGGGAAAGGTTTCCCACACGGAAATGGAGCGGCTCGAAGAAAAAATTGAACAGATCCCGGACGCCGTTGAAACAATTCTTCAAACCCAAGAGGAGAGAATAAGACAGATTGCGAAAAAATACCGAGATATAGAATTCTTTCTCTTTTCAGGGCGGGGGATAAGCCTAGCCACTGCTCTTGAGGGCACGCTTAAACTCTTAGAGACAAACTACATCCCTTCTATGACTTTCCCAGCTGGGGAGAGAGAACACGGTCCCATTAGCCTAGTTGAACAAGGCTTCCCCGTGGTTTTCATCTGTCCTAGAGATGAAACCCACGAAAAGATCGTGGGCGACATCAGGGAAATAAAAGATCGAGGAGCATCCATCATCGCAATAATTGAGGAAGGGGACGAGGAAATCAAAGCACTGGCTGATGACCACATAGAAATCGTGAAAGGCATGCCTGAAATTCTTTCACCAATCATGTACGTCATCCCGTTACAGCTCTTCGCATACTACATGGCGGTTGAAAGAGAACTCGACCCAGACAGACCTAGACACCTAACCAAGGCAGTCACAGTCAAATAGTGAACTGTTTCGAACTTAGACGACCTAACGAGACGCCTGCGCCACCCTTTCCATCTCGTGACGCTTCTGTATCGCCTTGCACTTCACATCCCCCTTCGCCGCCAAGATCAGCTCTTCAGCGAGACACTCCTCCAAGGAGCGGGGGTTGCCAAACGTCGCCTTTCTCGCCCCCTCAGAAAGAAAACGTAGCGCCAAGTCCACTCGTCTCTGAGGGGAAATATCCACTGCTAAGTGATACACTACACCTCCGTAGCCGATCCGAGTGGTGTCCTCGCACGGCGCGGAGTTTTCAATAGCCCTAACGAGCACTTGTATGGGGTTTTGTCCCGTTCGGAGGTGAATGATTTCAAAGGCGTTTCGCAGAAGGTTTATGGCTCTAGCCTTCTTTGCCGCGCTACTTCCCGGTCGCATCAAATTGTTCACAAGTCTTTCCACAATGTTGACGCTGGCCTTGCGAAACCTCCCATGTTCGTGGCGTCCCATGCTGTGGGGAACGTGAATTGGCCTGAGAGAAATGTATCGTTTCAGTCCGGGATCCTTCACTTCGATCCCTTCGAAATTCCACTTTCCAAACAGCTTAACCTCTTGTTCCTTGCTCAAACGCGCCACCTAAACAAGCCTCTTGGGTTAGATAGCCCCTATTTAAACATTGTTGAAGGATGTAACTGTTCCTGTGTATCGATATTCAGCGCAACGGCTTCTCCTTCCGACCGTACACCAACTCCTTAAGTGAAACCCCATTCACGGTGATGACCTTCCACCGAACCCCTGGGATGTCGCCCATGCTTCTCCCTCGGGAACCCCCGATTCCTTCCACGATCACTTCGTCGTGCTCGTCCACCATGTTGAGGGCACCGTCACCTGGAAGGAAAGCGGTGATAACCTTGCCATTCTTGATGAGTTGTGTTCTCACGCACTTTCGAATTGCGCTGTTGGGCTGTTTACTCTCCACCCCAACTTTCTCCAAAACGATACCACGCCCCATAGGCGCACCCCTCAATGGGTCGGACTTCACGTCCAGTCTCAGCATTCGGCGCTTGTAGTAAATGTCGCTCCACCTGAACTTTTTCCTTTTTTCCAGTAGTTTTCTCGCTGCAAACTCGCCCTTCGGTGACTTGGAACCCATGGAATCTAATTCCTCTTGTTACGTTACCGCCTAGGCTCATATTTAAGTTACGCGCCTGAAAATCGTCTCTTACTGCTAGTTTTGCCATATTGTCAGGATTGAAATAATGGATATAATCTCGGCTCAGTATGTGCAAACATGCAGACTTAGGAGAGGTGCAATAAAACGAGAGAAAGAAGTGAATTCGACACGGTTGCTACTATACTCCGTGTGGCAGGCAAAGGAGCGAGAAAAACAGAGATCATGCACCAGTGTAACCTAAACCGCCCAGCCTTAGAGAAGTATCTATCTGCCATGACAGAAATGGATCTCCTAAAAGTAGAGCAGAAAACACAAACATTATATCGAACCAGCGACACGGGTTTACAATTTCTGCGAAGCTACCATCGCCTCAAATGGCTTTTATGGGGCGAAACTTTCGACTTTCTGCTAGTTCGTCTGTTAGGTCTACTGAGAAAGAGCAACTAATCTTTCTCCACAAGTCAATTTTGAAAGACGAATGTGCCAGCGGTTGCCAGCGTCACGTTATGGACACGTTCTGGATCTGGAAGTATCGTTTGGCTAGAAATCGAATCCGCTCTGCGTTTCTCCCGTTTTTGCCGATGGCAACCCCCTTGTCCTTCGGGTTCACCGAAACCACAGCAATAGTTTTTCCATCCGAGCGCTGGGTGATGCGTATTTCCCTCACCTGTGCGGGCTTCAAGGCGTTCTTGATGAACTGAGCTGGAATCTCGGAGTGCTCGATTATTTCATGCTTTTTTCCAGTCATCTTCTCCAGCAGATGTATGTTCTTACCTCGTTTTCCTATGGCGACTCCTATGTCTCCTTCCTTTATAATGAATATAATTCGGTTGAGCGCGTCATCAATGATGCAGTCCTTCACGGTTGCGCTGGTTATACTCTCGAATAGGGCGATATATCGCATTTCTCGACTGGTGAACCGTATTCCGCTAGACATTCGCTGCCTCCGTGAGCTTCAAGATGTCAGAGTCTCCTTGTTCTCTTATTGTCAGTGCCGAAACCATGAAAGGTTTTCCACAGACTGCACCCAAGTCTATGCTAGTTCCTTTATAAATAACGATCGGAACATCAGAGAGCTTACAATAATATTCGATGTCTTCCCGAATTTTTTGCGGGCAATTTGCCGCAACAATGATGAGTTTAGCCTTCCCTATCTTGGCGTTTTTAACGGCATTGTTGGCCCCAAACGAAACTTTTCCGGTTTTCACCGTGGTGGCGATAGCCTTGTTTATGTCGATCACTTTTTCTCCTCTCGATGCGCAGTCGACATGTACAGGTCAACCAAACCCGTGCCTATAGGTATGGACTGCCCCACAATCACGTTTTCAGTAACCCCTCGCAAAGGGTCGCTTTCTCCCTTGATTGCCGCATCCACGATGTTTGGAACAGTGATCTCGAAAGCCGCCCTAGCGAGGACGCTCGCTTTCTCTCCGCTGATTCCATGTCTCCCTATCTGCCGCACATCGCCAGTTACAGTCATGATGTCAGCCACCAACATGACGTGTCGTATGTCCACGTCGAGACCTTGCTCTTCAAGTACGCCCATAGCCTCATTGATTATAGCGTTCCTTGCCGCCTCGACTCCGAGAGTTGTGGCGATTTCATGCACATGGTTGGTGGTTGTTCGAGTGGGATTCACGCCGTGAACGTCGAGAGCCCTTGGTAGGTTGGAGCCGTCTGTCCGTATTACCCATTCTCCCGCTTCCTCGGTGACTAGAACTCTTCGAATACCCGGTACACCTCTAATGAGTTGTGGAGAAACCTTGTTGAGCAACTTCTTGAGATCCGTGGGCTTTTTGGGTTTGACATTAATCTGATCCTTTTCGACCTTCAACGTATAATTGGGTAGGCTCAGCGCTTTCTCCAGCTCGTCTAACGAGACGCCCCGATCTTCCATCATAGTGAGGTCAAGCTTAACAACAACTTCCTCTCGTTCGGGATCTACGTACATCGCTTGCGCGATGTCTTCCGTTGTGGTGCAAATGATCTCACGGGCAACCTCAGTAGCCTTCTCCTTGCTTTTCCTGTGCTCCTTATCAAGGAAGATAGACATGATCGGGGTGGAAGGCGTTCTTCGAGCATCCACTATTTCGATAAGACGGGGCAAGCCCAGAGTTACGTTTTGTTCCCTAACCCCAGCGTAGTGGAACGTTCGAAGCGTCATCTGGGTGCCCGGCTCACCCATGGATTGTGCAGCCACAATTCCAACAGCTTCGCCAGGCTCAACTAGGGCCCGCTTGTAGTTTTCTAGAGTTGCAGCAACCGCTTGATCCACACTTTCGCGTGTTAGTTCGGCTCTGGTCAACTCCTTCTTCAGCTCTTCAATGAGGATGGGTGTGAGTTGACTTTCAACCTCTCTGAGACGTTCTTTTACGTATTGTTTCGGCGCAGGTTTGCCCTCTTTGGTTATAATTCTGATTTGTTCAACCAGTCGGCTGACGTTCACTGCTTTTCCATGATCACTTTTTGCAGGGTCCACCCCGTCTTCGCCGTATCTGAACTCAACAATAGCACCAACTGAGTTTCGAACCGTCCCGTCGTACTCAATGCGTAGGTGTTCTAGGGCATTGATAAGTCGCCTCTGCATGTAGCCGCTCTGCTGTGTTCGCACAGCCGTGTCCACAAGTCCTTCTCGACCTCCCATAGCGTGGAAGAAAAACTCAATCGGGTCTAGACCTTCTCGATAACTAGAATCCACAAAACCTCTGGCTTTAGGGGAGGGATCCCCCAACTTAAAATGAGGCAACGCTCGATCAACGTACCCACGTATGATCCGTTTTCCTCGCACGGATTGCTGTCCAACGCAAGCTGTCATTTGACCAATATTGAGATTGGATCCTCTCGCCCCGGTTCTGGTCATGACGATGCCGGCGTTTTGAACATCAAAGTCTTTGTCTGCAATTCTTCCAGCCTTATCTCTTGCTTCAGCCAGTTCGTTCATCACATAGATTTCAAAGGAGTCGGTGAGAGTTTGGCCTGGAAGTCTTTCCAACGTGCCGTCCTGAAGAGTCTTGATTAGTTCGTTTATCTGTTGTTCAGACTTCTGTATTATGTTATGGATTTTCCGTTGAACGGGACCAGATAACTCAAGCTCATCGAAAGAATATGTGAAGCCCCGCATGGTCAGGAAAAGCTTGAGAAGCTGACAGATATTATTTAAAAACTGACGCCCCGTAGAAGCGCCGTAATCTTTTATTATTCGGTGAAGAAGGCTCTCTGACTGCTCAGCACCTATGGAACTTCTGTCTATCACACCGGACTTTAAGACGCCGTCTTTGATGACCACGTAAGCATCATACGTACATTCTTCTCGAACACAAGGGGTACAATTAAGGCATATGGTCGCCTTAAAGGCGTAGTTCATGCCTTTGGGGATGAAAAGACTGAATATTTGTTTCCCAGTCCAAAGGGGTTCAGGCTTTTTCTTCTCAGGTTCTGGGAGGGGACCTTCGTAACCCGCCGCTAGCAGAAGTCGACAAACCTCTTCTTTTGCGAGGAAAGTGGATTTTCGGGTGAGGAGATACGCAGCTGTGATGAAGTCCCGAATCGCTCCGATGATTGGGCCTCCAAACCTAGGAGATAGAATCTGATCTTGAACCTGCATGAGGAGACGCGCCTCGGTTTGCGCCTCTTCACTCTGTGGTACGTGGAGGTTCATTTCGTCCCCGTCAAAGTCTGCGTTGTAAGGGGGACAGGTGCAGAGATGCAGACGAAATGTCTTTTGAGGAAGCACTCGGACGTAGTGTGCCATGATAGACATTCGGTGAAGAGATGGTTGCCTATTGAAGATGGCGATGTCGCCGTTTCTAAGGTGGCGTTCCACAATGAAACTCGATTCTATAGCCTCAGCAACCTTCTCACGACCCACCACAAACTCCAGCCGGATACGCTTGCCGTCAGGCCTCGTAACATAGAGTGCCCCGGGATACTTTTCGGGGCCATTAGTCACCAGCTCCCGCATCTCATTGAGGTTCCACGCTGTAACTTTTTCGGGTATTGAGAGCCTCACGGCAACGTCCAACGGAACTCCAACCTCGCTAATGTCGAGGTTTGGATCTGGAGATATCACGGTGCGCGCCGAAAAGTCCACTCTTTTCCCGGAGAGATTGCTTCTGAATCTCCCTTCCTTTCCCTTGAGACGCTGCGACAGAGTCTTGAGCGCCCTACCGGAACGATGTCTAGCTGGCGGAATTCCCGAGGCTTCGTTGTTGAAGTAAGTGGTTACATGATATTGCAGAAGCTCAGACAAGTCTTGAATGATTAGAGTCGGGGCTCCCGCCTCCATGTTCTCCTTTAATCTTTGGTTGATGCGGATAATGTCTACGAGTTTGTGGGTTAAATCGTCCTCAGATCGGATGCCTGATTCCAGCGTTATGGAAGGCCGCACATAAACCGGTGGAACCGGAAGAACTTGAAGAACCATCCACTCTGGCCGGGCATTATCTGGATTGAACCCAAACAGTTCAAGGTCTTCATCCGGTATTCGTTCGAGTCTTTCCCGGACCATGCTGGGCGTTAATCGTTGCGAGCCTCCCTCTGGAAGTTCTTCGCTGAATTTCGTGGGTTTTTCAAAAACTATTTTATACTGAGGACTGCCACAATAAGGACACTCTTTTCCCTTCGCCTCCTTCAACAAATTCTTGTAGAGTTGATCGAGAACTGTTCCCAGCAACTCGCGCGTATTCTTGATCTCATCCTTGATTTTGGCAATTCGCTCGGGGGACAATAGTGCGCGTCCGCAGTTTCTGCAGGTTACTCCGAGAAGATTGTAAATTTTTTTGGTGAACTCAACGTGAATGATTGGAACCGCCAGTTCGATGTGGCCGAAATGTCCGGGACATCGCATGGCTGTATTTCCACAGGTCTTGCATCGCTGTCTTGGCTCAAGGGTCCCCAACCGACCGTCCATGAGCCCAGAGGTTATGGGGGCTCCGTCTTCATCATAGGTGTCGGCGGTTTGTATCTCTGCAACCGAAAACCTGCGCACATCTTGTGGAGAAAGTATCCCGAAGTAAAGTTCGTCTACGACTTTGTGAACTCCTTTCTCTATTGACACTTCAGGCTCTCTCCTTCAATTTGAGGCGTGGCGTGACGCAGAGGCTCAATAACTCTTGCAGAAGAAGCTTGAATGCGTAGGAAACAATCACCGAAGATATCTGCGCCTTTTCTTCGCAGAGCCGACATACATACCTGCGTTGTTTGATGTCGTAAAACGCGATGTAACCGCAGTTCTCACATACATAGAGAAGGTACTTGTCCGACTCCTCAAGTAATCGATCTCGCAACAACATGGCGGCACCGTGCCCGATCAGACAGTCTCTCTCCATCTCACCGAATCGCAATCCACCGCCCCTCGCCCGCCCCTCGGTTGGTTGCCTCGTCAGCATCTGAACTTGACCTCGCGCCCTAGCATGGATCTTGTCCGCAACCATATGATGAAGTTTTTGATAATAGACGACCCCCATGAAAACGTCAACAAGGAACCTCTCACCCGTGACACCGTTATAAAGAACCTCTCGACCAGTGTGACTGAAGCCTAGGTCTATCAACGCCTGTTTCAATCTCTCCGGCTTTTCGTTGATAAAGGGTGTTCCGTCCACTGATCTTCCCCTAGCCGCAGCGACCTTTCCAGCCATGGACTCAAGGAACTGTCCAATAGTCATTCGTGAGGGAATTGCGTGAGGATTGATTATTATGTCAGGAACTGTGCCTTCAAATGAAAATGGCATATCTTCCTGCGGCACAATCATCCCTATGACGCCCTTTTGCCCATGACGAGAGGCAAACTTGTCGCCTAACTCGGGGATGCGTCGATCGCGCACCCTAACCTTCACAAGTTTGCTTCCTTCGCGACTCTGGGTGATGAAAACATCGTCTACAACTCCAGTTTCGGCAGGCCTCATGTCTGTGGAGGTGTCTCTCATTGTTGGTCCTTTGACCTCGAACTCCTTGTATTCTTCGAGGAATCTTGGTGGACTCATTCTTCCTATGAGGACGTCGCCGCCAGCGACTTCCGATTCTAAGCTGATTATGCCGTCCATTTCTAGGAGGCGATAGTATTGTTCGCCTCGATATCCCCGAATTCCCGGTTCAGGCGTGACAAATCGGTCTCTCAGCCCACCGAGGTACTGGCGGCACTCTGCCTCGTAAATTCGATAGAACGTAGACCGCCCAAAACCTCGCTCAATAGATGCCTTATTGAAGATTAGGGCGTCTTCCATGTTGTATCCTTCAAACGATAGGATGGCGACAACACAGTTTTGCCCCGAGGGTCGGAGGTCATATCCTATGACGCCCATAGGTTTTGTATCAACTAGAGGCTTTTGCGGGTAATGTAAAATGTGGGAACGAGAGTCTACCCGGAGGAGGAAGTTGGTGGTGTGTATTCCGAGCGCTTGCTTCGCCATAGCGGCCTCGTAAGAGTTGCGTGGCGACTGATTGTGCTCAGCGTATGGTATAAGTGAGGAGCATATTCCAAGAACGGTGTAAGGTGCGATCTCCACATGGGTGTGTTCAGGTGTGACATCTTCAAAATTCAGAGCTACAAAAACGTTTTCCTCTTCTTCAGCATCGATGTATTCGATGATGCCTTGCCCTAAGATATTGTCCCATGTCCATTCTCCTGAACGAATTTTTTCGATGTGCTCAAGTTGCAGTTTGGGTACGCCGTTTTCAACAACTATGAGAGGTCGACGAACACGCCCCTCGTCACAGTTAACATAAACCTCTTCCCTTTCGCCTCGATTCTTGGAGAAATGGACGAGGTTGACTTCGGTGGATATTTTGCCGTTTCTACGTTCTGTTCTTAGATCAGCGACAAGTTCTCGCGGTGACGCTGAGTAGCCGATGAGTTTTCCGTCCACAAACACCTTGGCGCCGATAGTTCGAAGGTTCTCGTTCGCTTCTCCAACAGGGATCACGTCCATTCGATAAAGGGCTTGCTTCACATTTTTAGCACTTGTGCCCACAGAGATACAGGCAGCCAGAGCGAGATTCTTCACTAAACCACAGTTCGATCCTTCCGGGGTTTCGTTCGGGCATAACCTTCCCCAGTGGGTTGGATGCAGGTCTCTCGCCTCAAAGTTGGGTTGGCTACGACTGAGCGGCGACTGCAGTCTGCGCAGATGGCTCAGGGTAGAGATGTGATTAGTTCGATTAAGGAGCTGTGTGATGCCGACACGTCCCCGCCCCCAGTTGCCCGTTGCAAGTGCGTGCTGGAGGCGTTGGGCTATGATTCCAGGGCGAACAGCAGTGGAAACCGTGACCATTTGTCGTTTGAAACCCATCCGCTCAAGCTGATACTTTATGTCACGGCATAAGTTCCTGAAGGCGACTCTAAAAAGGTCGGCAAGAAGGGGTCCACCGAGCTTTAAGCGTTTGTTTTTGAAGTGATCCTTGTCGTCGGTTTTCCTTTTTCCGAGCTTTAATTCGATAACTCTGCTGGCCATTTCTCCTAGGAAGAGTGCCTTGTCTCCGCGCTTTTCGGCGGTACGGCCAACATGGGGTAAAAAGTTTCGATCAAGAATGCTCTCGGCTTTTTGGCGACGATACTCTTCCACCTGTCCGTGAGCTACGCGGCTTCCGATGTACATTATGGCATCTTGGACGGTGTCGATGCCCACAGCCTTTTCAAATGTCGACTCAAGCTCGTTTTGTATGGTTTTCTCGGGGGAAACAGTCTCAGCTACTTCTTTGTCAGATTCTAATCCAAGGGCTCGCATCAGAATTACAAAAGGGATTTCCGTGGGGACTCCAGGCATGGAAACGTAGATGGTGCCGTCCGACTTCATTCGCAACTCGATTCTCGCTCTGAAGCCGACCGTGGTGGAAAAGATTTTGGCTTGATACACTGGTGCTGCGCCACGCGTGTCAATGTCCACGAGAATACGGTTTGGTGCTAGGTCTTCCATGGCGACAATGACGCGTTCAGAGCCGTTGACGACGAAGTACCCGCCTGTGTCGTTTGGGTCCTCTCCGTGTTCAATCAGCTCTTCGGGGAGGAGTTGAGAGAGGGCGCAAAGCTTGGACTTCAGCATTACTGGAAGGTCGCCTATCAGAACGAGTTCAGTTTCCAGTTCCCTGCCGTCGACTATCGGGGTCATTTCGAGAGAGATGGGTGCGGCGTAGCTTAGGTTTCGGAAGCGTGTCTCCATGGGGTAGATTTCGTGTTTGGTGCCGTCGACCTCGGTAGTGTAGGGGCCTGTAATTCTTGATTGGGGGTCGATGATCCAAACTTGGTTGAGTTTTATCTTGTATGGGTTCTCGGGTACTTCGATTTCGATCTCGTCGACCTCGTTTATGACTTCTTGCAGGCCGTGTTCAACGAACTCGTTGTAGGAGTCGAGGTGTTGCTTAACCAGTCCCTTCTCTTTGAAGAAGGCTTTTTGCAGGAGCAGAAGATCGTCTTGTGAGACTTCCAATTTGATTTAGCCACCCACAAATTTACCTTTGTTAAAAACATTAAGCATTATACGGCTTTGTGTGATTTTATTCAAACTGGGAGATTCCTCCACTGGGCCGGTCATCCGACCCGAAAAACCGGGCCTCCGAAGGTTGCTCCCGATTTATTTTAGAGGAGCTAAACAACGTAACCATGGAGCCTACTAATAAACTTTACCTATGAAAATTCCGCGTTACCACAAAATTTTGAAGTCGCAGTGTCGTGTTCCGCGTTGTCGTCCTTCATCAGGCTCCTTTTCAGTTTTCGAGGTCCCATTTGGAGCCTAGTAAAAGTAGAATGTTGAAAACAGTATTTTTTCGGAAAAACAGCTTGCGCCAGAAAGGAGAGGGGGGTAGAGGGGGGCTAATAATAAAAAAATTATAGGGGAGTCTAGAAAGAGAGAGTTTCTTTTGACGACCCAATCAGCGTATGCAGCTGACTCTTTAAAGCTTCAGTAGCAGCTAAAAAGTGCTGAACGACAATTGTTAAACAACGCAACAATCTTTATAATTGATAAACCAGTTCAATTGCTACAAAAGTTGTCTCAAGAGATGCTAACATGCGAGTAGCCGGAGTGGACGACGCCGGACGAGGAGCAGTAATCGGCCCCCTCGTAATCGCCGGCGTCCTAATTAACGAACAGAACTTGCCCAAACTTGAGGAGATAGGAGTGAAAGACTCAAAGCGCCTCTCACCTCATAGGCGAGAACAACTCGTAAAGGAAATCAAGAAAACCGCTCTCAAATACCACATCATAAAACTAGCTCCAGCCGAAATCGACAAGGTGGTTAAAACCGGAAAAAAGCTCCACAGACTGAACCGACTTGAAGCACAAACAATGGCCAAGGTAATAACAGCTCTCAAACCCGACGTAGCTTACGTAGACGCATCCGACGTGTTGGCAGACCGATTCAAACGCCACATCGCGGAAAATCTTCCACTCAAGGTTCAAATCGTGTCAGAGCACAAGGCAGATGTAAAATATCCAGTCGTGTCCGCGGCCTCCATCATAGCCAAGGTAGAACGTGACAGAGCCATCGCTGAACTGCAAGAGAGACACGGAAACATAGGCTGCGGCTATCCAACCGACCCCAAAACCATAAAATTTTTAGAAAGCTGGATTCAAAAATTTGGATCCTACCCAGACTTTGTGCGCAAATCGTGGAAACCAGCGAAAAGACTGAAAACAAAGGCTGAAGCAAAACAAGCAAGACTTTCTTAAAGGGCATTCCTCCTTTAGTTTAAGTTTCTACTTCTTCTACGCGCTCAACAATTTCTCAGAAGCGTTTTTCACAGATTTTGGGATATTCAAGTTTAATTCGCTCCTAGGCGTGCACTTTTTAAAGAAACTCTGGTAAATAGGAAAGAGCTAAAAGACGCTTAAATTAACAGACTTTTTATCGAGAGGGAGAATCCTCTTGGGTGATGTAACTCAACGTGAGAAAGCGAAAGTTGACAAGGGACTGCGCATCCACGACAGTTTCCTGTTCAATTTGGCAAGAAGATTTCCCATAATCTATTCAGTAGCCCTAATCATATTCTGTCTAGCGTATAAAGTGTTTCCCGCACCCGACTTTCTCGCCTTGTGTCTCTTCATCTATGCTGCACATATGAAGCGAGCTCAGCGTTTCATAAAAGACTGGTTTCCCTTCATCGCCTTGTTTTTGGCATATGACACTATGCGTGGAATTGCAGATAACATAACTGGCATCGTGCATGTAACTGAACTGATAAACGCTGAACTGTACTTGTTCGGTACAATCCCAACCAAAGCGCTTCAGCAGTCTTACAGAACTCCAATCCTCGATTGGACGGGAGCCATTTTCTACTCCTTGCACTTCATAGTTCCCTTCGTATTCGGGTTCATTTTATGGAATCGCTCGCCGAAAAACTACCGAAAGTACACAGTCGCTCTGCTCATCACCTCCTACAGTGCGCTAATCACGTTTCTAGCTTATCCGTCCGCTCCTCCATGGTTTGGGATAAATGCTGAGCGCATACTGTTTCAAATGGACGGGGTGATGGGTGTACCCCTGTACGCTACCATCTATGCTTTCATTGAGCCGAATCCCTTTGCTGCCATACCAAGCCTTCACGCATCGTATCCGTGGGTAGTTTCGCTCTACGCAATTAAGATCAAGCGAATCAAAGCGTTGCCTGTACTCATATTTCCGCTAGGAGTGTGGTTTAGCGCAGTTTACTTGGGCGAGCACTACATTATCGACCTGCTGGCTGGAGTGGCTTATTCAACCGTGGCGTACTTTTTAGCTGAGAAGCTAACTGCTCGCAATTCCTTTTCACGATCCCTGCACAAATCTTAGGGAGATAATGTCACAAGTGTAGCAACGTAAAATGAAGTGGCTAGCACCGGATTCGCTTCTTTTTAGAACCAAATCTAAGAGAAAAAGTTGAAATCGTAGAGGTAGGTCAGAAAGCCATTTTGCGAAGATGTTGCTTCTCGCCGTCATCATGAATTAGCCTTGTATTCGACGTTTATAAATTCAGAATCTGAATTAGAACGAAGACTTCATGCGCGAGTAAACTAGTTTCCAAACTTATCAGATAAATCTAATGAATCGAGAATACTGAGTAGTCTTCTGTATACGCGCGAAAAGTATTAATTGCACCGAGATATATATTATATATTAAGATTCGATATATGTATTGGTGTGAAGACAGGGATCAAAACTGAACCAAATATTAACACCCTTCATCTACCAGATGAGCGTTGGCGCAGTCGGAGGCTTTCTCGTCGGATACGCCATCAAGAAAGTCATGAAAATCCTAATAATAATTCTCGGATTCTGTTCCGTCGCAGTCTCATATCTTGGATTCTCTGGAATAATTAATGTAAACTTCGAGAAATTGACGACAGCAACTTCAGGGCTGATCACCCAAGCTTCGGGAGTTCTTTCAACTATTGTTGGGGGTCTTCCCTTCGCTTCCACTTTTTCAGCCGGATTAGCCATTGGGATAATCAAAGGCTAAATTTTGCAAAGTCGTCTTCTAAAAATTTTTGTTGGACATGAGCCGCGCGCAAGCGTGGTGATTTAGAGCAGGTCGATAAACTCTTTTGGACATTTTATCCTAAGTAGCTCCTTGTAACGAATCAATGGGATGTCGTTGTTTGGAGCCTGCTGTCCATCTGTTATCAAGACGGGATGAGCCTCGACGACCTCACTGACGCTGATAATCTCCTTTGCTCTTTGATCGATATCCTGTTCCTTCCCATCAGTAACCCCACCGACGACGTTTAGCTGTTCCTCGGGAAACTGAACTACAAAGTCGAAGGGTGCTCTTTCCGTGGGGGTGACGCTAATACCGAAGGGGGAAAGCTTCCTTAAAACAGTTTTTAGAAAGCAATTCCTAATGATCAGGCGTTTAGCGGCGGCAAGAAGTCCCGTACTCTGAACTGCCTTTTGGAACGCATCGACGGGCTGCACTAGCGGAATGCCTAGAGTCCACTCAAGCTTGTAGGCGACGGAAACCGAGGCTTTAGCCATGCTCTTTTCATAGCCATACAAGGTTCTTCTGGATATTCCGACCATCTCTGCCAACTTGCCAACGGACAGCCCAAGCTTCTGCCTTTTTTCTCGGATTGTACATCCATCCAGCTTGACATAGTAGCCTCCCGGTCCAGCCTCCACCAGAGGGTACCTCTTGCTACAAACGACGTCTTCCAACGTCCTGAGGTTGATGGTGCAGATGTCGTATCTTGAATAGACGGTGTCGTCTTCGAGCGGTTTGTCGCGCGATTTTTCACCGATAAAAAGTGGCGCTGCTGAGAAGCACCTAGAGATGATCTGAAGCTCTGAAGCAGCCTTCACATGAATGCTTCCGACATCGACAGGTACCTTCAAGAGGGCGACCTGTTTTTCTCTTCTAGCTACGAGATCAAAACAACTCGGTCTTGCGATACATCTTTCAGATATCTGGAAGCCGGCTCTTCTCAGAATGGACTCTGTGGCGTCTAACGTCTCCGCCCGCTTCATCATCTTCTTTCAGCCAGCAAAAAACCATCCAGACGGTCTCATATAAAGGTTAGCGGAAAACTATTTATTCGAAATCTCATCGTTCGGTGGACGTTCATAATATGGTCTCATCCTTTTCT
>JAOUMI010000076.1 GCA_029881555.1 Candidatus Bathyarchaeota archaeon
TAGACATTTTTAAACCTGAAAGCAGAAACCTCAACAGACAGCCACCTCTCTACATATATGTGAGGCTTTCTTGGAGACTAATAATTCTTCCTTAAGATGATGCCTTTTATTTCACATAAGGGGGGAGATGATTTGGTGTATTTGGTTTGGGGTATTATGGCGGCACTTTGTATGGACGCACTATTTCGTTGTTTTTGTGGTCGAGGATATGGGGCGCTAGACGTGTCCTGGTCCTATCGTGGCGTCAAATGGATAGATAGGATTATGATCGGGATCGAGGGGTGTAAAGCTTCTCAAGTATGCTCGCTAAAAAACCAATGCTTTGCGCGTAAACGCTACTATTGCGAGACCTAACCCAATCTAGAGAGTGGAGTGCTGTACCGAACCAGAATCGATGAAGCTCCATCACCCAAGACTGCGCACGCGCACGCCCCGCAAAAAAAGTGGAGGTTGTTAGGACCAGTTATTCTATTGGGATTTTCTTGCCTTTTAGCGGTTTCTTCAAGGGAATTGTGACGTATAACATACCATTCTCGTATTTTGCTTTGGCCTTGTCTTCGTTTACTGAATGGCCTAGGTACCAGCATCCAAGAAGATCTACATCCTCTCTTGAGCCTACGACACAGATCCTCTGCTCAGAAACACTCACTTCAATGTGGCCTTTATCCACGCCGGGCAGTTCAACTTCAATATAGTAGTTTTCAAGATCATGGTCAAAACATGCCCCTGGTGTGAAAACCGGTCTCTTTCTTTCGGACATTTCCCACTCACCTCCCTTAACTTTGTTTGCATGCGTGCTTACACTTCTCGCGCAAGAAAAAATACGCGAATACAAAATATATAAGATTATGTTACTGTTGTGCCACAGTCACATATCTTTAAAAGTCGGGATGATAATCGGAGAACGACTAAAAAAGGAGAAAAAGAAAATGAAAATCAAAGCGTCTATTTTGTTGACAACACTAGCTCTAGTAACTTTACTGTCCCTAAGCTTTGCTTTGCCTGTGCTTCCAGTGCCCCCTGCTCCATTACTTTTGGATCCTAAAACAATCCCGAAATACGTCAATCAACTGACTGCGCCACCACCTGTTTATACACCAGAGTTTCAGAACGCGACGCATGAGTTCTACACGGTTGATGTAACCAGCTTTAGGCAGCAAATTCTACCTACTGGCACACCTTTGGCAGTCGGGGCTGACGGTAACACAACGGTCTGGGGTTACGGCGGGATGACAGCAGCCGGTTATGTTAGGAATGCTCCGGGACCAACATTTGAAGCAAATGCTTCGAAAGAAATTTACGTGAGGTACCAGAACAAACTTTATGGAGTATCGCATCTATTCGCAGTTGATCCGACACTGCACTGGGCGAACCCAAACAACATATCAATGATGGAAGTAATCCAAAATGCCACGGCAGTTCCCTCGCTTGCCCCCCCATATCCGCCAGGATACAACGGTACTCCCTATCTAGATCCAATAACTGGAGTGTTAACTAATCCAGCTGGATGGAACGCTCAAACACCCGTCCCCATAATTCCACATCTCCACGGAGGCGAAGTACAATCTACTTCCGACGGTCATCCTGAAGCATGGTTCACACCAGGATCCGGAGTCTACACAAATGGTAGCGCATATAACACAGAGCTAACCAACTGGGTAAATGCCTCGACAGGAGTATTTGACATTCCAATACAGATAAACGAAGCGGTTTTCCGTTATCCAAACAAGCAACCGCCCACAACCTTGTGGTATCATGATCACGCTTTGGGCATAACCCGCATCAACGTTATGTCTGGCCTCGCTGGCTTTTATCTTCTCCGAAATGATGCTGACACCGCAGCTCGCTCAGGCTACATTCCGCCACTAAAACATGGCAATGACTATACAGAGATGCCGCTAGTAATCCAAGACAGAATTTTCCAAATCAACGGGGAGTTCTATTTCCCAGCTGTTGGATTGAATCCAGAGCATCCTTATTGGCAACCGGAATTCTTCGGCGACACAATAATGGTTAATGGGCTTGTCTGGCCCAACATGGACGTTAAACAAGGAGTATATCGATTCCGACTACTGGACGGCTCCAACGCACGCTTCTACACAATTAGCTTCTGGATTCCTAATGCCAACCTCCTAGGGATACCGAACAAACTACCGTTCACCGTGATCGGTAGCGACGGCGGCTACCTGCGTGCACCCGCCACCGTCACCGAGCTGACAATTGGGCCAGGTGAAAGATATGATATACTTGTCGACTTCCGGACTGTGCCTGTATTGCCTGGAATAGCATCGAACATAATACTCCGAAACACCGCGAGAGCACCATTTAAGGGAGGTGGAGGAGGAACCCCAGCAAATCCACAGACGGTCGGACAAATAATGCAATTTACTGTGCTCGGGACCCCTGGTTGGATACCCACACTGCCGCTGCCTGCAGTGCTTAACACGGCGCTCGCAACATTCCCATCCTTGACTGGACCCATTAATAAAACGAGAATCCTAACCTTAGTCGAGGTAATGGGCCCTGGAGGACCACTAGAAGTCCTCTTGGACGGACAAAAGTGGGGCGCCGCTCTTTCTGAAACGCCTTTCCTTGGAGAAACCGAAGAGTGGGTGATTGTTAACCCGACTGCTGATACACATCCGATTCACTTGCATCTGGTTCAGTTCCAACTTATCAGCCGCCAACCTTTTCAAGTAGGCAAATACATGACTGCTTGGATGGCAAATAATCCAGTTGATCCCGTTACCATGATGCCTCCTTTGACAGGTCCGACTGTTTGGCCGGGCAATGACGCGGCAGGACTCGCAAACTTGGCTCGATACTTGCAGAAAAAACCGGTTTTCACAGGTCCAGGTGTCTTCACAACCGAGCAGGGTTGGAAAGACACAATCCAAGTAAACCCCGGTGAAGTCACTACTGTAAGAGTACGCTTTAAACCCATCGACTTTGATGTCAATCCGACAGCATATCCTTACTACCCATTTAATCCTTGGGTAGGACCAGGATACGTTTGGCACTGCCACATACTGGACCACGAAGACAACGAAATGATGCGCCCATACTTAGTGCAACCGTAACTGCATAGACACATTCATCGGACATGTCTTCCGCAATCTCCCCTCTTTTTTTGTTTTGAAAGCAGTAAACAGGGTACTAAAGGCAGTACACAATGCGTGCGCCGGCTTTGACTGCGTCACAGACATCGAAAATGCCAAACTCTTCAAGAAGCGGAAATAGCCTGACTCTATAACAGTGTTATGAAAAATACGTAGGTTACTTTAAAAACTACGGAGCCTTTATAAATAACTCCACCAAATTCATGATGTTTTATAAGGAGGGTTCGAATGCCCAGAGTTGAAGCTTCTATTCGAATCGAAAACGTCGTGGCGTCTGCCACATTAAATCAGAGGGTTGACCTAAACGCGGTGGTGAAGGGTTATCCGGGCGTTGAGTACCGTCCAGAACAGTTTCCGGGACTGGTCTTTAGACTGAAGAGACCCAAGACGGCTACCCTAATCTTCAATTCGGGGAAGATGGTTTGCACCGGAGCCAAGTCTGAGAAAGAATCGAGGAGAGCCGTGATGAAGGTTGTAAAGGAACTGAAGAAAAGCGGGATAATAATCGTTGGCAAACCCGAGTTGAAAATACAAAACATAGTTGCATCAGCGAGTTTAGGAGGAATGATAGACCTTGAAAGGTCAGCCTACTCGCTTGGGAGAACTATGTACGAACCGGAACAGTTTCCAGGTCTAATCTACCGAATGGGTGAGCCGAAGGTGGTGATTCTCCTCTTCGCCAGCGGGAAACTGGTTTGCACAGGCGCCAAAAAGGAAGAGGACGTCTACGAAGCGGTTGGCAAACTTCATAAGAAACTCGAGGAAGAAGAATTGATATACTACGAGTAAACGTGATTAAAACACTCCTGAACCCCTCTAATTTTTTGTATCTATTGTGTTTTAGCCCAACTAAATCATCTAGACGAAGAAGAGAGACAGAGACTATTAGTCATGGGGCATGCGTTATTATTTTCCCACATCTAGGGCAGTGCACATGACATAGCGACTGCTGACAGTCCCATCCAGAGACCACGGCGTCCTCCTTTGGAAGCTCGTATCCACAGTGCGAGCAGCAATAAGACTTCGCGCTCCTGAAAACCGTCTCAGAAGGCCATTCGGT
>JAOUMI010000077.1 GCA_029881555.1 Candidatus Bathyarchaeota archaeon
GCTGCTAGAATCGCATTGAGCAGAGAGGGCGTACCCAGCGGGGTGATATCAGTTCCCACCCGTTACATTCATAGTCCAGCGTCGTTGCTCAGCCTCGACGACCTAGAGAACACTGTTAAGCTCACAGTTGCTGCCCTAGAAAACGTTCAGAAATACTTCTAAACGTTCTTCTTTAAAGTCAGGTTTCCTTGCGTTGTCTCATCCTTTTCTTTCTCAGTAAATACCTGTGAATACTGCGTGCAGCTCTCTTTCCTGCCCCCATGGCACTGATAACCGTGGCTGCACCGCTGACCACGTCTCCGCCTGCATAAACCCCTTTTCTGAAGGTTTTTCCAGTTTTTTCATTGACTACTATAGTGCCCCACCTTGTGGTTTTAAGTGCCTTAGTAGTTCGCTGAATTATCGGGTTTGGAGTTTGTCCTATGGCTATTATCACGGTATCAACGTCCATGACAAACTCGGAGCCTTCTATGGGAATGGGTCTTCTTCTTCCCGACTCGTCTGGCTCTCCAAGTCGCATGGTAATGCATTTCATTCCAGTTACCCGGCCGCTTTCATCGCCCAGAAACTTCACTGGAGTAGTGAGAAACTTGAATTTCACGCCCTCTTCCTCTGCATTTTCTATTTCTTCTAATCGAGCTGGCATTTCCTCCTTGGACCTTCGGTAGACTATCAATACTTCCTCTGCTCCCAGCCTTAAAGAGGACCTCGCTGAATCCATGGCAACGTTACCGCCGCCTATCACCGCGACCTTCTTACCAATCCTAATTGGGGTGTCGTATTCTGGAAACATGTACGCTTTCACCAAGTTCACTCTGATCAAGAATTCGTTGGCAGAGTATATTCCACCCAAGTTCTCTCCCGGTATTCTCATGAAACGAGGAAGACCTGCTCCAGTTCCAATGAAGACAGCGTCAAATCCCAGCTCGAACAGTTCATCTATCGTGTATAATCTTCCTATCATGTGATCAGTTTTTATATCAACGCCAAGCTTTTTGACGTAGTCAACTTCAGCTTGCACTATTTTTTTGGGTAGCCTAAATTCTGGGATCCCATACATAAGTACACCGCCAGGGGCATGGAGCGCTTCGAATATGACAACTTTGTGTCCTAGTTTTGCTAAATCAGCCGCTGCTGTGAGCCCGGCTGGTCCAGACCCTACAACCGCTACTTTCCCGCCTGCGGACGACTTTGATCTGGGTCGAACTGTTACTCCTTTCTGAAGTTCATAGTCAGCTACAAACCTTTCCAGTCTTCCAATAGACAATGGGTCTCCTTTTTTTCCCATCACGCAGAACATTTGGCATTGGTTCTCTTGTGGACAAACTCGACCACAAATTGCGGGTAGGCTATTCTTTTCCTTTACTTTTTTAATAGCTTCATCAAAGTTTCTCTCTCTGACCTCTTTAATGAACGCAGGTATGTCTAGTTCGACAGGGCAGCCTTGTACGCATTTTGGCTTAGGACATTGTATGCATCTTTCAGCTTCCGCCAAGGCTTGCTCCGTGGTGTAACCCAAAGCTACTTCGTTGAAGTTATGAATGCGATCTTCAGGTTTCTGCTTTGGCATCGGGATGCCTTGCTTTTTCTTTTGTTTATCTGCTTTAGCCACGCTTGATTTCCCCCGATTTTTCGTGTAACTCTACCGCTTGTTTTTCCTCCAATAGATACACCCTTAGTCGTTTGATAAGCTCATCAAAGTCAACGAGGTGCCCATCGAATTCTGGCCCGTCGAGACAGGCAAACTTGGTTTCTCCGCCCACAGTGACTCTGCAGGCTCCGCACATTCCCATTCCATCGACCATTATTGGATTCAAGCTTACTATTGTCTTAATGGAGTAAGGCCTTGTGACATTCACTGTTGCTTTCATCATCAAGGTAGGCCCTATAGCATATACTACGTCAAAACGATATCCCTTTTCAATAAGCATTTTTAGTACGTCACTAACGAAACCCTTGTGTCCTTTTGAGCCATCATCAGTGGAAATGTAAAGTTCGTCACTGATGTTTCTCATTTCATCCTCTAGAATAAGCAGTTCCTTGGTTCTGGCTCCAATTATAGAAACCACTTGATTGCCTGCTTCCTTTAGTGCTTTAGCTATGGGATAGGAGACAGCAGTGCCGGTACCACCACAAACAACAGCTACCAAGCCGTAATGTTTTATCTCGGTCGGGTTCCCTAAAGGACCAGTCACGTTCATTATTTCGTCTCCAGTTTCGAGTGCGCCAAGCTTCATAGTCGACAATCCCACTTCTTGAAAAATGAGGGTTATCGTCCCCTCCTGTGGGTCTCGTTCTACAATTGTTAAAGGGATTCTCTCCCCTTTCTCATCTATCCTAAAGATCACAAACTGGCCTGCCTTGGCTTTCCTAGCGATTTCTGGAGCGTTAATTTTAAGCAGTTTGATTTTCGGAGCTAGTTCTAGCTTCTTGAGCACTTCATACATAGCCTTCATGCTTCTTTTCGCGCATTCTTCTGTTCCATACAATGGCAGAGCATTTTCTTTTTTCTTCCCGAAGGAGAGTAGTTCACTTCTTAACTTGGAACTTAAATCTTTCTCTCGTCCTTTCACAAGTATAAGGAATCAGTCTTCGTAGTAGTAGGGGCTTTTGATATATCCGAACGCTTCTGTAGCTGCTATGATGGCTTGTCCCACAGCTGCTCCGATCTGTTTAACCGGACTTGTGGTTACGTCGCCGGCGGCGTACACTCCTTTGATGTTGGTTCTTTGACGGACATCTACGACGATGTAGCCGTCTCTGTCAACCTCAACTCCAGCCTCTTTCGCAACCTGGCTATTCGGCACCTCACCCACCTGGACGAATACGCCGTCAGCATTGATTTCCTCGGTTTCGCCCGTTTTGTTGTTAGTGAGGACCACGCTTCTCACCCTGACGTCTCCCTTGATCTCTTTGAGTTCCATGTTCCACAGAACCTCCACCTTTTGCGCTCGCAAGTTCTTTACAAGGGCTCCCTCTGCTCGCAGTTGAGCCCTCCGATGAGCCAGCTTCACATCCGACGCCAAGTTTGCCAAGTATATGGCGGAGACAACAGCTGAGTTTCCGCCGCCTACAACAAGCACTTTTCCTCCTTTGAAGAAAGCTCCGTCGCAAACAGCGCAGTAGCTGACTCCTCTCCCGCGAAGCTCTTCTTCACCTGGCACTCCTAGCGATCTGTAATGGCAGCCTGGGGCAATGATCATCGCAGAAGCCGTGTAAGCCGCCCTATCCGTTTTGACCACCTTCTTTTCACCACTGAGGTTTAGCTCAACTACTCTCTCCAGCTCGTTGACTTTCGCCCCGACCCTTTTGCAATGTTTCGTCATTCTTTCAACTAGGTCTCGTCCGCTGATGCCCTCGTGGCAGCCCGGGTAGTTTTCGATCAGGGGGGTTTCGGCGGCTGCGCCTCCAGGGGTTTTCTCCTCAAGAACTAATGTTTTTAGTCCGCTGCGAGCGCCGTAGAGTCCGGCTGTGAGGCCCGCTGGTCCCGCACCAACGACTATCAGATCCCAGTGCTCCGTTTCCTTCACGTCCACGATGTTTCACGCTAATGTAAGTATCTTACTACCACATATCAATTTAATAAATTGACTTGTTGTTGATGCGGGTGGATGGACGCTTGTGAGCGACTACCCTCTAACCCGACCTTCTAACATTACATATTCTGCAACAAAGTTGGTGACGCAAAATAATAAGGCTGGGGCTTTGCTTTTCTATTTGCATATGGAACGAGTTGTCCTCAAAATTTTGTTTTTTAGCGCTTTTTCCGGTAAACCACGGTTCCGCAGTCTTTGCAGTAGTAAAAGTTGCTTTTCGTCTTTTTCTGCTTATCCTTGTCGATTTTGTTGTTACAATTCGAGTTAGGACACTTCATTCACTTCACTTTCTCGTTTTCGCTTCATGTTCTCTTGAACAGTCTGTACTCTGAAGGTTCCAGATCGAAGTAGGGACAACCTCTACATGCATCGCCGTCTATCTTCTCTTTTAATAAGCCGCAGTAGACCGCTTTTGGCAGGGAAATGGCTTGTTTGCAGTCACTGTAGTTACCCACTGGAGCATTGAGCATTTCCTTAAGGTGGCTTGTGCGGAA
>JAOUMI010000078.1 GCA_029881555.1 Candidatus Bathyarchaeota archaeon
TGGCGAAGGCATAAAATCCGGAGCACCAGGCGTTGCCTTGAATGTGGCATCGCAAAAAATAAAATCGATTGCTCAAGCTAGAGTTGATTGCATCGTTGTAATATGTTCTTTCTGTCTTTTACAACTCGATCGAAGCCAAGTCCAAATCGAGAATTTTTCACGTAAATTCCAAATTCCTGTCTTGCACTACCTGCAACTTCTTCACTTAGCGTTGGATTCCGTACCTGCCGCCATGCTGGGATTTAAGAGCCACTCCATACCCCCAGAGAAAATCTTAAGTAGAACTTGAATGCGTCAATTGGCTTTGCTTTTATCATTTAATTCGTTAGGAACTCACCAAAAGCAGGAATCATATCTCGTACCGACTAGAAGTTGTTTCTCGTCTTTTATGCAGTTATGACTCAGCAGCGCATTCTTCTAATACTCGAAGTATGGGTTTTTCCCTAGCTTTTAATATGTAAGTAGAACAATGGGTACTCATTCAAGAGGCGTGGTGATGCTTCGATCTTTGCTTGCTATTGTTTTTGTTTCGTATTTGATAGCGCTTAGAAGTTTGACTTGCTAATAGAAATGGCGATGCAGAGTGGTTGGTGGATACAAGAGACTGGCGGTTAGGACACAGTACTGGAGACCGGGCGAAGACTACCTGAAGCAAATAGCCAAATCCATCGAAAAGGAAGTAATGGATGGGGACTTCGTGGCGGTCTCTGAGAAGGCCATTTCAACCGCTCTGGGCGACGTCGTTGATGAGGGCGCCGTTCGTCCGAGCTGGACAGCGCGTTTCCTCGCAAAATATTGGATGCGCTGGGTCTGGGGCTACATCCTTGGGCGACTCTGTCATCTCAGAGAGAAAACTATCCAGCATCTTCGAGCATACCCTATGGAAGAGGGCGCAGCCCACAAGCAAGTAGCCCTAGAGCATGCTGGGCTTCTACAGGCTTTGATGATGGGTTCGGAGGGAGGAATCGACGGGAGCAACCTGCCCTACTCCTACGTAAGCCTTCCACTGAAAAACGCTCAGCAAACTGCGCAAAGGATTCGTGAGCACATAAGTTCTGTGCTTGGCAAAAAAGTCGTGGTTATGATAGTAGACACGGACAAGACATATTCTTTTAGAACATTTCATTTTACCCCTCGCCCCAAACCAATCAAAGGAATCCGCTCCTTCGGAGGTTTCCTCGCCTATGCGATCGGAAGACTATTCAAGATTAAGCGAAGAGCCACACCTATAGCGGTTGCAGGCTCCGAAATACCTGTAGAAGAAGCTCTTAAGATTGCGGAAATCGTTAACAGAGCCCAAGGCTTTGGTGCTGGGAGAACCATCTGGGACACGGCGGAAACCTTTAGGGTTTTCGTGACCAGCGTGACTTGGGAAATGCTTGACCGTGTGAAACACAAGGCAATCGTGATTGTAAGAGCCCATTAACTTCTTAAGCACAAGATCTGAACACATTAATAGAACTCGTGCAATCAATATTATCAAAACTTCTAGAAGTGAAGACAAAATGGAATCTCTTGTTGAACAGATGCACCGATTTTTCGATCCGAAGTCGGTTGCGGTTGTGGGAGCCTCTCGTAAAATCACGAAGGCGGGACACGTCATCTTCAAAAACTTTGCGGACAACAAGCGAAGAGGCATATTTCGTGGAGAGTTGTACCCAGTAAACCCACATGAAGAGTTCATCCTCGCGTTTAGATGCTACCCGTCCATCACAGAGATCATCGGAGAGGTGGAACTAGTCATCATCGTGGTTCCCGCCAAGGTTGTTCCCCAGATCATGAGGGAAGCAGCCGTCAAAGGCGTGAAGGCAGCAGTGATCATCAGCGCTGGCTTCAGTGAAATCGGAAACCATAAGCTGGAGGAACAGGTAACCACCATTGCCAAAGAGGCAGGAATTCGGGTGCTAGGTCCCAACTGTCTCGGCGTTTACGATTCACACACTGGCGTGGACATGCTTTTCCTTCCAGAAACTAAGGTCCTCACTACTGGCGACGAGGTTGTTGCCACGCCACGTCCGATGGCGGGTCACATGGCTGTTGTTACGCAGAGCGGAGCTTTCGGTGCCTCCGCCTTGGACTACCTAGCCGGGAAGCAGCTGGGGGTAAGCAAATTCGTGAGTTTCGGGAACAAGAGTGACATCGATGAGTCGGAGATGCTTAGCTATCTTCTGCACGACGAGAAAACGTGGGTCATCCTCATGTACGCCGAGAGCGTAGAGGCGGGGAGAGAGTTCATGGAGGTTGCGAGAGAAATCACGAAGAAAAAGCCTATAGTTGCTCTGAAGGTGGGAAAAACTAATGCTGGAGCGAGGGCAGCCCTGTCTCACACCGGAGCAATCGCTGGCTCCGACAGTATCTACAATGCCGCTTTCACGCAGGTAGGCGTGGTGAGGGCGGGAGACATGGAGGAGTTCTTCGACACGGGAAAAGCTCTAGCCCTTCAACCTCCAGCAGTTGGAAACAACATTGCAGTGGTTACCGACGCCGGCGGACCAGCCATCATGGCAGTTGACGAGTGTGAATTGAAGGGAATAAAGGTGAAGGAGTTTTCCGCGGAGACCGTTCAAAAATTTGAGGAGCTGAAGAGAGATGGCACGATTCCTTCCTTCGCGACGAACCTAAACCCCCTCGACCTCACGGGTTCGGCAACCTCGGAGATGTTTGAACAAGGCACCAGGATAGTTCTGGATGATCCTGAAGTCCACGGCGTCATCGTAATTGGTTTGCACCATGTTCCCGCCCTCGAAGAGGATTTTGTTGACAGAATAGCAGACTTGTCAAAGAGCTACAGTAAACCCGTGGTGGCGTGCGACATAGGTGAAACCGAAATGGCGCTGTACATCCGTTCTAGATTTGACAAGTTCGGCATTCCGGCTTACACGACGCCGGAAGACGCTGCGCGGGCCATGGCCGCCCTCGTCAACTACGGGCTCCACCTAAAGAGGAGCGGAAGCTTCGAACAATACCTAGAGAGTTTTCAGAAGAGAGTCAAAACGTAGCGCTTCGTCTTTTCAGCGTCGTTCCCTAAGCCACTGAGTAACCTTTTGGAACAACGGACTCGTGGACATGTCAATAACAGGAACAATAAACTTCTCCTTAGTCTCGATTTTCGGGTGGTACTCCGGCATCAGCGCGTAGCTCACAAACGCCCAGTAAACTCTTTTCTCTTCGATGAGAGACTTTGCGGCTACCTCAGTTGCTACGGGTACCGGATAATAGACAAAGGCCACTCCTCCCGCCCAATAGATGCCCGTCGGCTTTCCTCCAGTGGCGATGCTTGCAAATCGTGCGAGATCATCAGGTGTTGGAAATCTGTTGCACTCCATGATCGCAACTTCCTTAAACGGCTCATACCGAATAACGCTTTCACCCTTCATACCTAAACCCCCGGTCACAACCCTTATTGAGTAAGGCTCCTATTTACCTTTGCTTCCAAGAAAAGCGTTAGCACAAGTTAAATAAGAACTTGGAGACAAAGCGCTCCTGAACGATTTGGTCACGGAGGAAATGGTTTGTCAGAAATTCGGGTTGCGATTGTTGGAGTTGGCAACTGCGCTTCGGCTCTAGTCCAAGGTGTTGAATACTACAAGAACGTAACGGAAGACGTAAAGGTTCCAGGGCTCATGCACGTGAACTTCGGGGGCTACCACATCCGAGACATAAAGTTTGTGGCCGCCTTCGACGTGAACAAACAAAAAATCGGGAAGGACTTGGGTGAAGCAATCTTTGTGGAGCCGAGCGTATGCGCAAAATTCGCTAGCGTTCCGAAACTGGGCGTGAAAGTTGTTCCTGGACCAGTTCTGGATGGTGTTGCCCACCACATGAGGGAACCATTCAAAACTTACAGCGAGGCGGAGTTGAAACCTGTAGATGTTTCCAACGCCCTCGTTGAGGCGGAAGCGGACATGTTGATTAATCTATTGCCGGTCGGCAGTCATCAGGCAACTCGACACTATGCACAGGTAGCTATTGATGCTGGATGCGCGTTTGTGAACTGCATACCCGAGTTTGTGGCCTCTGACCCTGCATGGGGGGAAAGGTTTATGGAAAAGGATCTGCCCGTGGCTGG
>JAOUMI010000079.1 GCA_029881555.1 Candidatus Bathyarchaeota archaeon
CAATATGGTAGACACTAGGGGAATTCTCCACTCTAACAGGAAAGACTTGGAGGACAAAAAGAAAGAAAACCCATGGAAATGGGACTTCTGCCTAAAAACCAACGCTGAAGGGAGAACAGGAAGCGTAGTTGAAGCGCTGAAAGGCGCTGACGCGTGCATAGCCGCGTCAAAGCCAGGTCCAGGCACCATCAAGAAAGAATGGATAGCTCAGATGGCAACCAACTCCATAGTTTTTGCCTGCGCAAACCCCATCCCCGAAATATGGCCTTGGGAGGCAAAGGAGGCAGGCGCCAAGATCGTTGCGACGGGCAGATCTGACTTTGATAATCAGATAAACAACTCTCTGGGCTTTCCGGGCATTTTCAGAGGAGTCTTAGACGTGAAGGCGACGACCATTACGGACGACATGTGCATCGCCGCCGGCATGGAACTAGCCAAGTTTGCCGAGGAGAGGGGAATTCATGAGGGAGACATCGTTCCCAGGATGGATGAATGGGAGGTTTATCCCCGAGAGGCTGTCGCTTGCGCCCTAAAGTCGATAGAAGAGGGCGTTGCCAGAGTTAAGCCGACCAGACAAGAGCTTTGGGACAGAGCCGTTTCAATCATTAAGAACGCTAGAGAATCCACTAAAGTATTGATGGAGAAGGGGCTCATCCCGCCTCCCCCGCCAGAAGAGGAGGTTCTAGGAAGCCCATAGCCTCCTCTACTACTTCGCTGTGACCAAACGAGTACCTCAGGTTTTGCAGGGGCAAGTATGTTCGACAAGTTTAAGCTATGAAATTAGGCGCAAAACATTTTGACTAAACGGTTTCAGCTTCTACATGCGTATGTACTTTCGACGACTCTAAATGTTTTTCTTTAGCTCAGTCACGTAGTCTACGAAGCTGTATCCTTCTTTGACTCGACACTGCAACCCAAAGCTTGAGTATACTTTTTTCAGAACTATCTTCTCCACCACGTGGGCTCCGGAACTGAGAAACTCCTCGAGGCCCCTAACGAAGACTTCTATTTTCTCCGGAATCTCCTCTCGCTTTAAAGAGTGGCTCTTCTCCAGATGATTGTAGATGATTAATGTGGCGGCTTCTCCGAATATCTGTTTCAGTTCCTCATCTATAACCTTGAGGAGAAGCTTGTTAAACTTGTCTTTGCCTTTCATTGTTAACCCTAAATTTGTGCTTTCAGCTTGAAATCAGGCAGTTTAACAATCTGTAAGCTGCCCTTTCTGTAGCTCAGATGGTTGCTGAATAGGCTTCTTAGGCCTGATGTAACCCGCGGGTCATGGATGTCTGGGCTGAGCAGAAACAGAGCTGTTGAATTTTCCGAAGCTAACATGTCAAGTGTGTAACGCACGAACTTGTAGGTCTTTTCGAAGCCAACCAATAAAATCAAGCTAGATAAGCTGTCAAAAACTATGTTTAGGTTGCCGTGAGGGTTCGTTTTCAACATTTTTTCGAGCGCGTCAAGCAGTAGCGGGATGTTGTTCGCGGGCAAGAGCATTTCATTTGTTGACGTATTAACTTTGGGAGTCGAGACGCGTTGGGTTAGAAGCAAAATTTTGATGTCCCCTCTGTTGCTTAAGGCTGAATGGATAACGCTGCCTTTGTGCGTGAACAGCGCCACTGGCTCAACGTTGGCTAAGGCTTCAGTTACGAAATCTCCGATGGGTTTCTTATAATCAGATGTAGGATCAAATTCAAACAGGATGGTTTTTCCAGTTATCTGTTTTCGGGTTAACTCCAGCGTCTTCGAGAACATGTCCACATGCGCAATCATGTCAATCGAACGTACCGAGCGTATGGGTGCGTGCATGTGCACGTTGGTCAGTTCGCGAAGAAGCTTTCCGCTTACTTTCTCGGCGTTGACAGCGAACAGTTCGATCACATAGTTGTCCACGTAGGCTTTCCATCTCTCGTCGTTCAAATATTCGATGTACTTTTCTTCGTTTTCTCCGAGAAACGAGAAGTCGCCTAGGTCTACGAAATCCATTAACTGCGTGTAACCCTTCTCTAACGAATCTGCTTTGAGGTTGTTCAAGAATCTGACCGCTTTTTCTCCGTCAAAGAGTCCGTCTGAGAGATAGAATTGTGACAAGGTCGTCAAAATAAGGGAGTCGTTTTCCTCGTATCTTTCAACATCAACGCCGTGTTCTTTCAGCTTATTCCTAACCGCCTCATTCTCGTTGTCTGGGTACTTATAGATGACTCTGTTGCCACTGGTTAATCCTTTCAAAATGAGGGTTGAGAACATCTTCGTCTTGTCTGTTTTGGGCGTGTAAGTGACAAAGACGCTTTCACCTCCGCGAACAGGAATAGAGGGGGACGGCTTCTCGAAGAAGCTTTCTAAAATGTTTGCCTTACCGAAAAAGTGGACTATAATCCCAAATAAAGATGCAAAAAATAAGTACTCGATTGCAACCATCTCAACTCTAAGGAATGACGGCATGAAAACGTGGAAGTAGAGTAAGGCAAAACTCACGCCGACCCAGCATACTCCAAACCACTTCAAAGCACCTGCTACTTCTTCCTTCTCGAACTTACGACTAGAGAGCACGAGCAGTCTGCAGGGATACGCTATCACAGCAACGGCAACAACGGACAAAGAGAGCAAGTACCACCCTTCATACACTGAGCTGTAGACGAATCCTCCCCACACATCTCTTATTAGCTGAGTCTTAAAAGGACTGAGAGCCCAAGTCAAAATCAAAAGAAAAATCACGTATCCCTTGAAGACGACAGATTGAAGATTTTCTTTCGAAAAAAGCATCTTCCAAGAAATTTCCTCCCACTTATACAACATTGATGCGGCATGCTCCACCGCAATCGCGCTAATTAAGGCCGCTGAAATGCTTAACATAGTTGTGAAAGGGACCACAGACTCTGACCTAAGAAAGTAATTCTTGGTTAAATCGCAAAAAACTATCAGTGCAAATGACGAAAAAGTGGTAATGAAAAGCATCTGAACTGATCTAAAATAGAACCCCTTCTGACGAAGAAAGACAACTATTAAGACCCCCAAAGTCTCTAGAAGAGCTATGTAAAAAATTAACCCCATCATGGGTTTTCCCAGTAGGCCACCCGTTACATCATAGAGAAGGGCACGATTTTCAATCCTTTTCTGTCTATTACGACTTCGTGGTATTTTTTGCTGTGGCTTGTTCCCCTCATCTTTCGTATAAGAAACCTCGTTTTTAACTGTCCGTCACGAACCGTGTTCTCCAAGGTTATGACTGAATCCGCTATAAACTCTTCAATTCCAAGTCCAAGCGTGCTGAGGCCTGTGGGCACGCTGCACGTCATTATTGAGGTGCAGCCCAACTTCTTCAGTATCTTGTAGAATAGGTGCATAAGCGTTCTGTACTCAAATTTTTCTTGGCAGGCGATGAGAAAGGCGGTTAAGGAATCGATGACTAGCCGCTTGGCTTTCATCTCCCTCAGCGCGTCTAGGATAAAGTCGATGTTGGCGCTCAGCCCGGAGCCTTTTATGGCTTCTAGATCGAGAACCCTTATCAAGCCTTCGCGCTCAAGCTTTTCTAGGTCAAACCCGAGTTCGAGTATGTTCCTCTTCAGGGTCTCAGCGTCTTCCTCAAAAGTTACGAAAACACCTTTCTCGCCATACTGCGTAGCACCTTTACAGATGAACTCCATGGAGAAGATGGTTTTGCCGCTGCCCGTGTTACCCGCCAACAAAATAACGTCTCCCCTAAGGAAGCCACCCTCCACCAGCCTGTCTAAACCCTCAACCCCGGACCTAATTCGTTCAACCATATTTTGATGCTCCGTTATTGTATGCTGAGCATCCCCATACTATAATTCTTATGAAGCGAAAATACAGATTTCAAATCTTTCAGACTTTTTTATTTGATTCTGTAATCGAGTAGGTCGGAGATTTCATTTTTGTTTGAGAAAGTTGCCAAGTCTTTTTATGGCGTTGATTCGTTCTCTACTCCTCAGCCTAGCTTGTTTTACAGCATTTTCCAGAATTTCAATCGTTTCATCGTAAGCGGCTCTGTTGACCGGAAAGGGAACTCCGTCT
>JAOUMI010000005.1 GCA_029881555.1 Candidatus Bathyarchaeota archaeon
GATCGTTCCGGTGATCCCAGGTCCGCTAATGTCTCTAGCCGAGTTTGCCAACTTTTTCTCAGCCAGCTCGATAATGGAGTCCAAACGATCTAAAACCTCTCGACTTGACTTCATGGTCGTTGAGTCGAAGGTTTTCAACCAGCCCTTAGAGCCGAATCTTCCTACGAGATCGACAGCCATGACGAGGGAATCTCCCACTTTCGCGGCGGTGCTTGGGAGAACATTTCTCGTCACGCCTATAGCAGCTGCTTCCACCGCACTGTAGGATGTGTCTGGGTGTGTGTGTCCCTTCAGCAGCTTCAGCCCGTATTTTCTCAGGCCATTCCGTATTCCCTGTGCAACTTTCCGCCGCGTTTCACTTGAACTTGAAGAAATTATGTTAACAAAGCCTATTGGGCGAGCTCCCTTCGCCACAACGTCGTTCACATTGGCAAGAACCGAGTAGTAACCAGCTAACAAGGGGTCACTTTTAACCAGATTTTCCACTATTCCGTCGCAAGAAACAACCACCTTGAGACCGTCTACATCAAAAAACCCAGCGTCGTCAAAACTTGCTTCATGCAGTATGTCCAGGATTTCCCCAAGCGCAGACTTGCGAGTCAATCCTTCAAATCTTCTCAGCTTTGCAATCAAATCCGCGAGTTGATGAGCGCTCATTCGTCTATACACCATGAAAGATCAAAAGAACATTGACTCCCTGATAGCTGAGCATGCACCGCAACGCACACATCCAGCTTTGTTTCTGATCGGGTTCAGCCCGTAAGTTCTCAAAGTCTCGGCTACCTGTTTATAGAGCGGAATCATTCTCTTGGGGCTTGGGGGTCGTTTATTTTCGAATTCTGTGCCGACTATGGACCTGAGCGGGACCAAGTAAGGTATGACGCCCATCCTTGCCAGCTCTTCAGCTCCCCTCAAGATGCTTTCGTCGCTTTCCCCCAATCCGGCTATTATGAAGGAGCTTACCTGTTCTTCTCCAAACAGTTCGATTGACCGTTTCCACGCCTCAAAATACTTTTCTGGCATCGTTTCAGCCTTTCCGGGGCATACTTCGTTAAGAATCTCTCGATCAAATGTCTCTATGTGGATTCCAATGGTGTCCACGCCTACGTCGGCTAACATATCCAAGTGTCTGTCCCCTTCAGGCGGCTCAACTTGGACGTGGATTGGAATATTTCGGTGAGACTTCACTTCTCTAACAACTTCGGCTAACAGCATAGAGCCGCGATCAGGTGACGCTGTTGTTCCCGTTGTGAGTGTTATGTGGTTGCACACGCCTTCTTCAGCGGCGGCTTCAACAACCTCGCGAAACTGCCTTGGTCTTTTCACTGGAATCGTCGCTCTTGACTTGAGCGACAGTTCTATGCCGCAGAACTTGCATCTCTTTCCGAACTTCCAGTAGTCGCATTTTTGGTACACAGTTGTTGCCAAGCAGTTCGTTCCGTGGAGGAGGGCAACCTTCCACATGGGAGTTCCATCAGAGGTTGTTTTGGAGTAGAAGTTTGGGTGAGGTACAACTTCGATGGGCACTTCCTCCACAGTTTCTTCACTCTTTCTCATCAGGAGGCGGGTTCCATTTCTCTCAGCTAGTTCCCACGGAGACTCTTCGGCGAAGTTTCCCCAGAAAGCAGTGTTTACACATGATCCGCCTGGCAGCACAATGTATCTTCCACCAGCTAGACCTGCGCCGGCTTTTCTTCCCTTGTCGATTTTTGCGCTTAGCTTTCCTCCGTTGCAGAGGAGTTCAACTTTTAGCCTCAGCAAATTGACTTCCATTTCGCTGTTTTCCCTTTGCATCTCTGCTCTCAATCCCCTTTTTCGTACGGGTAAATAAATGCTACACGGAGATATCCTTCGCTGTCTGCCGTTTTTTGTTGATTTGCATGGAGCTTAACAACGGAGGTATGTTTAAAAAGGGTAGGGGGAGGTGGTCTACGTCTTTTTGCAAACAAAAATTACAGCAGTACTCTAAAGTTTAAGGGCATTGTCCAGTGGTTGCGCTCCAATTACCCAAGTTTTCAACAAACGAACTTTTCTAGTACTCGGCGACATCATATGTACCCCGCTTTTTAGGTTTCATAGAATAGTTATTCGCAGGCGAAGGTAAAAACTGAGGCAAAACATTGAAGATTAAAGCGTAATGTATAAATGAGAAACCTCTATCTGTAACATTCTGGTCGGGCGGTAGCTCAGCTTGGTAGAGCTTCCGAGCCAGCCACGTCCGTGACTGACGGAGACGCTGTAGACGCCTACTCTTGGTAGACGTTCACTCAGCCTGCCAAGCGCACAGACACCGGATTGTCGCAGGAGAGCTAAAAGCAAGCCTTCAGCTCGGCGAATTCAAAATGAAGGTTTCACTTCATGAAAGTCCCGCCCGCCCGACCACCAATCGTGCTTAAAAGTATTGCAACCCGCTTTTCAGCATAAACAACGCCAAGAGACCGCTAGCTAAGGCTGGTGCGGGCAAGAGATACGCAATTGGCTCAAGTTGACGTAGCAAAGGAAAGGTCGAGGTGAAATAGTAACACAATATGAGGGTTATTATGCCTCCAGCAAGATTTAGAACTCCTCCCCTCCTAGCACTGTCTACAAAAATCAGGTAACTACCGAAAACCAGCGTCAAGGTTGATACGGTTGCTATTCCCCCCATTACGTAGGCTCCTGTCAAAAAAGACCTGCTCAGCACAGCTAGCTGGAGATAGAAAGTAGTCACATGAATCCCGATCAAGACGATGTTTATCGAGCCTAGCCACCCCAAAGCCGCGCTAATCAACGTGTACCTCGCCTTTGCAAACAACTTTCACTCTCTCCTCATGATTAGAACCGCCATGCAAGACGCCACCACAACGATTCCTGACAGAACCGATGAAACAGAAAGCCCCGTCGTGCTAACCGAATTTAAAGTCGAGGTTGTTCCGTACGAATCAGGCAGGTTAGCTTTCACATCACCTACGTTTGTTTTAACTATGGCAACACTTCCCTGGATTGAAGTTATGGTGCCTTGAATCTCGCCGACGCAGGTCTCTACGGTAGCTACGTTTCCGTCAATTGTAACCACCTTGGCGTTGGTGTTCTCAACAATCTGTTTGATATAGGCAACATCAGCCTTAATCTCGCCGACATCGGTTTCGATGACCGCCACATCCCCTTGCACCGCAACTATCTGAGCGTCGGTGGACGAGAGATTCATCTGGATCACGCCAACGTCTGTCTGAACAGTGGCTACGTCACCCTTAACAGCTAAGAGGCTAGCGCTCCAATCGGTCAGTGTTGGACTCACCAAGAAACTGCGGAGAGAAGCCCCGTTAACCTCGCCTGCATCTGCCTGGACGCTCAGGGTGTACGTGCCAGCCGATGCGTTGGCCGGAATGTTGTAGGCTACTAGGTAGATGCCTATGGCTACGTGTTCAGCGGTTAAGGTTTCCGTGGTTTTGTCGGGGTTGTGGATTGTCGCGTTTATTCTGGTGACATCGACGGGAACGCCGTTCAGGCTTGTGAGCATGTAAAAGTCCGTTGCCTCTGCCCTGAAGTGCACTGAACCAACGTCGATTTCCACGCTTAAGACATCCGTGTCCGTGTCCTCGATTACCGTTACCCTGTACGTCGCTTCAGCGTAGGCACCGTCAGCGTCCAGTGCCTTCACCAGGTGGGCGCCAACCTCCGCTACGGGCACGTTGAAGACCGCTACAAAACTTCCGTCAACATTAGTTGTGGTGGTTGCCATCGGTGAGTCATCAAACTTGACCGTGACGCTTGAGTTAAACGTGAAACCTGATCCGCTAACGGTTACCTTTGTTCCCACCAGACCCGAAGCTGGGCTTATGGCTATGCTGGGAGGCAGCGTCGCTGGCTCACTAGCCCACGTTACTGCGCGGGTGAAAATTGTCTTGGCCTCATCAGTCCAAGCGTTAACTATGTGTGTGTAAATGTTTTGTGAAAGCCCAGCTAGAAGTAGATGCACGTTTCCGTTTTTCCTTATGCTATATGCGACACCACCGCCTACGAGACCGACCTGATCAGTACCGACATCCGCTATCGTCACGCCTGAGTAGCGATAAAACCACGCGAAGTCATACCAGCCGCCGTTGATGAGAGGTATTTTTTCACCCACGCTCCACCCCTCAAAGATCGGGTGTTGCAAGGTCACCTCATAATGCACGTCGCCCTCAGAGTATGCGTAGTACGAACCCTTCGGATCGTTGAAATACCGCTGTAGCAGAGAAATGCCGTAAGGCGACAATAGTCCCGGCCATGTGGTGGTGAAGACAAGTCCCACTTGGTAGTCATCGGCGGCGCTTATCAGGGCAGAAAAGGTCTCGTTTCCTGGATCGGCGGGCATGTTCACCACAACCACGTCATAGTTGTAGATGTCTTGAGTTACGTTCCAGTCTCTTTCGTGGGCACTGATGTTCCTCATAAGAAGATCACTAATTTCCCCTCTGAAATCACCCAATATTGCAACCTTGAAAGTTGGCTCCAACTGGATGTCTACAGTTGTAGTCTGGTTTTCGAAGACTTCCACGCCGTAGCTTACAGATGGCTTGTAACCCCACTTCCAAGCGTCAACCTCGTACACTCCAACCGGGGATTCTATGATGTAGTAGCCAGAGTCGTTTGTCACAGCGGGCTTCAGCGGCGTGTCCACCAACGCAACGGTCACGTTTACTATGGTGCCGCCTGTTCCAGCATGGGTGACGACCCCTGCGATAAATCCTCGGGGCAAAGGTGCCAGTTCGAAGTCAAGCCTGATCCACTGCTTTTCAACCACTTCCGTCGTAGCGTTCTGTTCATGATATCCAAACGAGCTGGCTGTTAACGAATAGTTGCCCGGGTACAACCAGATTTTGTAATAACCGTCTGCGTCTGTTTTTTTGCTACCCCACGAGACTTCCCAAACGGCTACTTGAGCTCCCCACTCAATCAGCTCTGAGGTTTCCGCATCCGTCACGTAACCCTCAACCCCACAGTTCAAAAACGCCATTTCCACAGCCTCGCATGCATCGACAACGCCCCAACCATACCTAACATCCTGACCAACATCACCCAGATCCTCCACAGTTATTCTGAGCAAATCGTAAACGTTGTCGACGGTCATGCTCGGGTTGGCGTGAAGCATCAACGCGACAATTCCAGCCACGTGAGGTGTTGCCATTGACGTGCCCGACCAGTATTCCCAATCCCCTGACGGCAGAGAGGAATAAATGTACACGCCTGGCGCGCTGAAATCCGGTTTTACGTAAGGTTCAAGATACGAGGCCGGCCAGTCTACCACTTGACCACTGCTCCACGACGCAACATCATCGTGACTATCTATGGCGCCGATTCCGAAGCTTTCATAAATGTTGCCTGGGCTCGTCGACGAGTCTTCTCCACTGTTGCCTACTGCCGCAACAGGCACCACACCCGCTTCCCTCATGTTCTGAATAGGCTCTATCATTTCATCATAGTAACCGTTGGCGCCCCAAGACATGCTAACAACGTGTGCACTCTCACCCGCCGGGTTTCCATATTGGTCAAACGGATTTACTGCCCACTGCATACCCGCTATACATTGGGTAAATGACCCTGAACCATATGGCAACACTAAACCGTGCATGAGCCAAGCGCTCGGCGCGACACCTATAGCGACACCGCTCGCGTTACCTCCAAGAACTGTACCAGACGTGTGGGTTCCGTGACCATGTGTGTCGTGTGGCGTTGAATCCATAACCACGTTGCCAGACCAGTCGAACTCGATCCATCCGCCGGAAAAGGCTGGATCCGATGCATTGTCGGTCCACATTTTTTCTTCAAGGTCTGGGTGACTTATGTCAACACCTGTGTCTAACACGCATACTCGTATTCCGGAACCGTTGAAGCCTAATGCCCAAGCTTCTGGGGCGTTTATTCTGTCCAAGCCCCATGTAACATTGCTGGAGCCTATTTCGCCTTCGCTCTTTGGTTCGGGGATGGTAACCTCAAAGTTTTCGAAAACTTCCTCCACCTCTTTTAGATAAGTGAGCTCGTAGAGAGTGTCAATGGTAACGTTCGCTAGTATGGCGTTGATGAGCCAGAAAGTGTTCAACGTCACCGCATCTTTTTCTGCCCTCAAGAACTCCAGCACGCGCTCTTGAACTCTGGTTGCACGAGCCCTTAACACATCAGCCGTCGTGTCGCTTTCGTCAACGCGAAGATCGGTGTCTCGTAGCTTTATGACCACGGTGATCGCTCGATCAACAATGTCAGTTTCTTCTATCTGTTGCTGAAGCGGATCGCTTAACTTCTCCAGTGGGGGTAACTTGGCTTCTGTTTCCACTAAGAAATAGAGTGCAGCACCTGCCGACGCCGTTATTGCTAGAGAGCACAGCAAGAGGAGGCTGATAAATTGTCTTTGTCTGATTGTTGAGAGGGCGTTCATCTTGCTGCCTTCACGCTATGTCGTGTTTCTTACTATACCATATATGTTTGAGGACATATAAATATATTTATCCAGTATATTTAGCAACGCTCGGTAACAATGATTAAAATTCAACGTAACGATTCCAGATCAACAACTCGCCGAAACTTCTGTTAGAGACGGCTTTGCGGAGTTTTGTTTGGCGTTCATTCGCAACACAATTCAGTACGGGCTTTCACGCAACTTACCAGCACATCCTACGGTGCACACCGTAGCCAACATAATATTACCTTTGCCTTCGTCGTCTTCCTAGTGTATTTTCACGGAAAATATAGTGAACAACGAGAACAAAAGAGATCTAGGTTCGTATAAGATACAGACTTAAAATATGCGAAAAGTTAGAAAGGAGAGGCGTACTTACATAGTAACTGGAAAGGTTGCTGATCTCAATGGGGAAAGTTTCTCAAATATTCGAGGAAGCCCGCAAGAGAGGAAGAACCTATCTGCTGGAACCCGAGGCCAAAACAGTATGCATGGAATATGGAATACCCGTGACGAAGTTTAGGATAGCGAAAAACACTGAGGAAGCAGTACAGTTTGCAGAGGAAACAGGTTATCCAGTGGTTCTCAAGATCGTTTCCCCCGATATCATCCATAAGTTTGATGTAGGCGGGGTGATTCTCAACCTCAAGAGTTCTAAGGAAGTCAAAGACTCCTACAAGAGAATGCTGATGAACGTGAAGAAACACAAGCCCGACGCCAAGATTGTGGGCGTTTTGATGCAGGAGATGATTCCCCCCTCAACCGAAATCATCGTCGGAGCTACCAAAGACCCCCAGTTTGGACCAGCGTTAATGTTTGGGCTCGGCGGAATCTTTGTGGAAGTTCTTAAAGACGTATCCTTCAGAATCGCTCCAATCACCAGATCAGACGCTCAGGAGATGATCACCGAGGTTAAGGGATATCCGATTCTCAGGGGCTATCGCGGTCAGCCTCCAGCCGACATCAACGCCATCATAGAGATTTTGCTGAACACGTCAAGACTAGTGATGGATCACCCGGAGATCAAGGAACTTGACCTAAACCCAATTCTGGTCTACGAGAAGGGAGCAAAAACAGTCGATGCGAGGATTATACTGGAATAAAGGCTTTAACCATTCCAAACACGAGGTCTTCTCCCAGCTTTGCATTCCACCCGACGTTCCATTCTTCGTTCGGCTCGACGGGAGACGCTTTCAAGCGGTCTCAGAAACGATCGGCGCCGAAAAACCTTTCGATGAAAAATTTGCCAAATGTCTAGTTGCCTCTGCAAAAGCCATGTTTCAAAGTGGTTTCAGTCCAGCTCTGGCTTACGTGGCCAGCGACGAGATCAACCTGCTATTTGTGTATGCTGCGCCCTTTAGGCGGAGGGTTGAAAAGATAAGTTCCATCCTAGCTGGCGTAGCTTCTAGCGCGTTCTCGTTGAGTGCACCAAAGCTCTTTGAGAAAACTTCGATTGCGGCTTTTGACGCACGTATTATTGTCTCATCTTTCGAAAAGATCGCAGAATACCTAGCTTGGAGACAGGGAGATGCTTGGCGAAACCACAACAACGCCCACGCGTACTGGCTCTTGCGGAAGACAGGACACAACCCCTCAGAAGCGGCAAAGATGCTGAAGGGCATGAAAATCAAAGACCTACATGACCTACTCTTCCGCCACGGCGTTAACCTAGCTCAAACACCCGCTTGGCAACGCAGAGGAATACTCATCTTTAGAGAACCCTATAAAAAGCGGGCGCAGAACCGTGTGGTAACCCGCAGGCGAATCCGAGAGAACTGGAGCCTACCTCTCTTCACATCAAAGGAGGGAAAAGCACTGATTCAACAGGTCCTTGAATGGGCCAAACCCTTTGCAGAGGGAGTAAAAGCTGTCTAATCCTCTCAAACAGAGAATTGAAGAACTAAACCGTAGACTTGCTTCCTTCAAGGAAGAACTCGACAAACTGAACCTAGAAGCCCGAAAGTGGGCTGAAAAGAGAAACTCCATACAGAAACAAATCAAGGTTCTGCGAACAAAAGTCGCTGACCTTAAGGAAAAGCGTGACGAGTTAAACGAGGGGGTTCGAGAACTCAAGAGCATGCGTGAACAAGCGATGGCCGAGCGTAGGGAAAAGCACACTCAAATTCTGAAGCTTAAGGAAAAATTGAAGCGTCTCGCAGAAAAGAAGCCTTTCCGAAACATGCGTGATGTAGAAAACGAAATTGAAAGACTAGAGTGGAAGATTCAAACCACCTCCCTCCCAGTTCATGAGGAGAAGACGCTAATTGATCAGGTGAGGGCTCTCGAAACCCAGCTGTCGACACACAAAAAGATACGTGAATTGGAGGAAGACCTTCTTGAGCTACGGGCTGAGGAGAAAGCGTTAGAAACAAACGCTAAGCTTCACCATGAGAGACTCTCCGAACTAGCTGAGCAAAGCCAAGGCTTCCATGAAAAGATGACTGAAACCCTAGGCGAGGTTCACGTCCTTCAAGCTAAGGCAGACGACGCACATCAAAAATACGTCGAAATCAAGCAGCAAGCCCGAGATCTTCATCAAGAGCGCGTGGAATTTTTGCGCCAAGCCAAGTCTCTCAAGCAAGAGCTTCGTCAAGCAGAGGAGGAAAAGCAGCTCAAGCGTCAACGTGAGCTTCACAAAGAGCTGGTGGAAAAGGCATTAGAGAAACTGGAACGGGGTGAGAAGTTGAGTTGGGAGGAGTTCAAGGTGCTGGCCGAGCAGAAGAAGGTAGGATCGCTGAAAACGACCCGTAAAAAATGATTAATAATTCAGAACCTTAAAATGGAGCATAGATAAGATTAAAGTGACAAGCAAGCATATAACAAAGGTCGGAAAACTAGCGATGCCAAAGCCTACACATGGGAAGATGGAACGCATCCTCATTCTATGCGTCGACAGAGACGACGACCTAGGTGTGAAAGCGAAAATAAAGACACCCATTCTTGGAAGAACAGAAAACATCAACTCCGCCACCACCCTTATCCTGCAGGATCCTGAGGAGCCCGACGCCAACGCCATGTTCGAGGCAGTCAGGGTCTACGATCGCATGAAGGAAGAGGTTAAGGAGACGGCTGGAGAGTGTCAGATAGCCACTATCACAGGGTCTGAACTGGGCGGCGTGGGAGCAGATAGAAAACTCGTATCTGAACTCACCGACGTGTTAAAAAAGTTTCCTGCAACCGATGTTATCTTGGTCACCGACGGCTATGGGGATGAAGTGATCTTGCCACTGGTTGAGTCGAGGGTGCCCGTAACCTCTGTTCGAAGGATCGTGGTAGCACACAGCAAATCCGTTGAGGAAACTCTAGCAGTGTTTTCTCGTTACTTAAAAATTCTCATTAAGAATCCTCGTTATTCCCGAATCGCGCTCGGCTTGCCTGGGATCTTTCTGTTAGTTTTAGCTATTTTAGGCCTTTCCCAAATTCCTATTGAACCTCACCACGTTTGGATAGCTCTCTTTCTTGTTTTTGGCACGTTCTTTTTTGTGAAGGGGTTTGGATTCGATAGGACAGCTCGAGATTTCTACAGGTGGGTCCGGGAATATTCTCCTCCTCCTTTCCCCGTGCAAATAACCAGCTTTTCCGCTGGCGCTGGACTTTTGTTGGTTGCCATTGGCTGTTATCAGGGCGCATTTTTTGCGAACTCGTATATTATTGAAAACCCCCAACCAGACCCAAGTCAATGGATCGCAATCTTTCCTAGGCTGGTGGGAGAGTTCATTTCCGGGTCAACAGGTCTTATTGTGATCGGTATCTGCGTTCTGTTCTCTGGTAGGATGATCCGTTGGTTCCTTGAGCGGGATTCTAGATTGTTACGCACCTCCGTCATCGTGGTTGCATGCGCTTGTTCATGGGTAATCTTAAATGAAGCGTCGCAAATTCTCATCAATCCTTCTTTAGAGTACACAAACCTTGTAATCGCCATTATTGCCAGCATAGCCTTGACCGTGGTGGCCGTTTCGGTTACCACTCTGTTGCACAGGAAGTATGCACGCTTTTTCATGGGGAAAGATGTGGAAATTGACGAAAGCTAACATAGCGATAATCGGCGGAACAGGCTTCGAAGCTTTATTGAAAGTCACAAAGCAGATTCGAATAGGAACTCCCCATGGACTTCCGCCCCTCATATCGATCGGCAAGATTGATAGAAAAACCGTGGCTTTTTTGCCTCGCCACGGCGTTAACCACTCGGTTCCCCCTCACCGGGTGAATTATCGAGCTAACGTGTACGCTCTGCACGGGATCGGCGCTAAGCGGATCGCCGCCACAAACGCCGTGGGTACCGTAAATGTTAACTTTAAGCCTGGCGACCTAGTGGTTCCTCACGACTTGATCGATTTTACTAGATGTCGTCAGCTCACGTTTTATAATGAGACGCCAGTTACACATGTTGACATGTCTCAGCCGTACTGCCCGGAGATTCGTGGCCTTTTGATTGAAAAGGCAAAGGAATCGGGTGTGAGGGTGTGGGATCGAGCTGTTCTTGTTTGCACTGAGGGTCCTCGCTATGAGACTCCCGCGGAGATCGAGATGTTTAGAAGGTTGGGTTGCGATGTTGTGGGCATGACTGGGGCGCCAGAGGCTGTGCTCGCCCGCGAGCTGGAGATGTGCTACGCAACTCTGTGCTTTGTTTCAAACCTAGCTGCCGGAATGCAGCGGCGACTAACCGCCAGCGAAGTGGTGGGGGTGGCGAAGCAAAAACTACCGATCGTTCAGCAAATTTTAAGAGAAACCGTCAAACACCTACCAAAAGACCGTCACTGTCCTTGCGCACACGCGCTCAGAGACGCGAGGCTTCGGGGTTAAGTCATGCTGAAATCATTGTTGTCCCTACTTGGCGTTTACAAGGCGTATGAGAAGTGGTTGTGGTATCAGGTGAAGGGCGGCTTGAAGCCTGACCACATTGCCATCATACTCGACGGTAATCGTCGCTGGGCTTCGGAGAGACTGTTAAACCCCTGGGTTGGCCATCACCATGGCGCCGACAAAATCCAAGATTTGTTGAAGTGGTGCCTCGATCTGGGAGTGAAATCGATCACCCTCTACGCCTTTTCCACCGAGAACTTTCAACGCACCCAAGGAGAGGTAAGTGAAATAATGAAGATCGTCGAAGAAAAGCTACATGAGATTCTTGAAGAAGAGCAGATTCACAGGCATAAGGTTCGGGTCAAAGTGATTGGCAGGCTCAGTCTCCTACCGAATAGCGTCCAAGAGATAGTTAAGAAAGTGGAGGAAGCTACGAAGGATTACGACGCGCACTTTCTGAACGTGGCGCTGGCTTATGGTGGGAGGGCGGAGATTGTAGACGCCACAAAAAAAATCGCCAAGAAAGTGGAGAAAGGGAAGCTGAACCCTGAGGGAATCAACGAGCGGGTGTTTGAAAGCCATCTTTACACAGCTTACATGCCCAAACAGGACCCAGACCTAGTCGTTCGGACCTCTGGGGAAGAACGGTTGAGCGGTTTTCTCTTGTGGCAGTGTGCGTACAGCGAGCTCTGCTTCTTGGACGTTTACTGGCCAGAGTTCCGACGGATAGATCTCTTACGAGCTGTTCGGACGTATCAGAGGCGAAAACGACGCTTCGGCGCCTGAGGGAGTCAGGCTCTCTTTTTTGCGCTTACGATTGAGATCACATCTCTATCCTTCAGAACGTGATCTTCTCCAATTCTCTTTTTCTCGCGAGCTTCAATCGCATAGATGAAGGTTTCTCCAAGCTCTGTGTGGATCTTGTAGGCTAGTTGGCGTGCGGTGGTTCCGTGGGGTACGATGTACGCGTCCGGGAGAACTCTCCCCTTGTGATCACTAAGGTGTTCAAGGTCTTCCACCGGATACACAACTATCATGTTTAGGAGTTGGAAGAAAGCCGTGTTGATGGCTTGCTGGACGCCGGTGGACTCGAACTTCTGCAGTATTCTTTCTCGAATGGTCTTCAAAGCCTTTTTCTGGACATCTGTCAGTTCTTCAGACTCAGTAATTGTGAAGTTGAGGTCTCCCGGCTTGTAGTCGATTAGTTCTTTCTCCGCGGCTCTCCTCAGCGCCAGTTCCGCTTCTGCAGAACAGGGGATAACTATGTAACCAAGCTCCTTCAGCATCTCCACGTTTTCCTCTGCGTGTGGAAGGTCTATCTTGTTCGCTGCGATCAGCATGGGCTTTGATACTCTTCTTAGCACGTCAAGAAATTTGGTAAGGTCTTCGCTGCTCCATCCGGTTGGCTTCTCAACGTTCAGAGCCGTTTTTCTCAGTGCTTCAATGATGTGGCTTCTCTTTATTGCTAGTCCGCTCAACCGGTTCTCAACGAGGGTGAGCAGATCAGTTGCGGCTGACTCTGCGGTTCTGGCGAGTTTGGGCCAGTCCTTTTTCAGTATTTGGGTGAGCCACATTGTTATCTCTGTTTCTAGGAATTTCACGTCTTCCGTGGGGTCGTGGGTTCCGGGCTTGCATGTTTTTCCCTCAGAGTCTGTTGCTCCGGCGGCGTCGACTATGTGGATGAGAGCGTCCGCTTTCCTGATTTCGTCTAGGAATTGGTTTCCGAGTCCCCTTCCTTGCCAGGCGCCCGGCACCAGTCCGGCGCAGTCGATTAGCTCTACTGGGATAAGTCGTATTCCGTCTAGGCACAGAGAGTTTTGGGGTTTGTCCTTTACGTTGAACTCTCTGCATACGCAGGGTGAGCGTATGTATCCGATTCCTCGGTTTGGCTTTATGGTGGTAAACGGGTAGCTCGCAATCTCAACTGGAATCAGGGTTGCGGCTGAGAAAAAAGTTGACTTGCCTGTGTTAGGCTTTCCAACTACACCCACCATCAATGCTCTAAACTTCCCACTTAAAATGTAGGTGCATTATCTAAAAGAAGTTTGAGGTGGTGTAAATGTCCCCTGCAATCCTCTTACTTGTGTTCAGTTAAAGCATATTTGTGATAACCACGCCATTGTAGCGCGCGCCACTTTCTTATCCCAGTTCTATTGCTGTTGCGCCGATGAAAGCGGTCCCGTATCTCAACTCGGTGATTGAGATACTCTCGTTTGGCGCGTGAACGTTACATTCTGGATCAACAGGTCCACACATTGCCCATGGTGTATGCTTGCCAAACAGGTAGGCTGGACCTGATCCCCCAGCAGAGGGGATGATCAGAGGGTTCTTGCCGCTGAAATCTTTACTCAAGCTTGCCAATAATTTAACGAATGGATGGTCAAAGGGCGTTTTGTTTGCTTCGTAGGCCCCTCCGACAAGTTCGATTTCTATATCTGAAAAACCTTTCTTATCTAGATGTTCTCTAAGTAATTTCTGTACTCTTTCGACTTTCTGGTTAGGAACAATTCTAAAGTCTACCTTTGCCATGGCTTCTTTTGGCACAATGGTCTTGGATCCGGGTCCTGTCCAGCCCGACGATAACCCACAAATCGTGCATGTTGGTCTAAGGGTTAATTCCTTCCAGAACTCGACTCCGTCTCTGCCAAGCAGGAATTTCTCGGTCTTATATGTCTGCTTGTATGGATCGATTGCATCAGGTGGATACTGCTGAAACAGTTGTAGTTCTTCCTTTTTGGGGGAAACTACATCGTCGTAGTATCCGTCTATCAAAATCTCTTCTTTCTGATTTTTCAGAGTAGAAAGAGCCCAGACCAGCCTCCAAGCTGGGTTAATTACGATGGGTGCGTCACCCGAATGTGCGTCGACTGCAAAACCTTTTGCCCTGAGTTCAAAGTAGACGCATCCCTTCACACCTGCTAACACTTCGCTTCGCTGCTGGGGAATAACTGATGCTCCTTCCCAGACGCAACCGTTAGACTTTAGCAGTTCAGGATTAGCGTTACAGAATTCTTCTAGACCAAGGCCACCTGTTTCTTCCTCTCCTTCGATGATGAATCGAACGTTGCATTTTGGTTCGTAGCCGCTCTCAAGCGCGGCTTGGATGCCAAAGATATTAGCAACGAGAGGACCTTTGTTGTCACACACACCTCTACCGTACAACCTTCCATTTCGAGATGTCAGCTTGAAGGGAGGAGATTTCCACTTGTCCAAAGGTTCTTCAGGCTGAACATCGTAGTGATTGTAGAAGAGTAGCGTCTTGTCCATGCCAAGGTCCATTTCGGCCACGACCACGGGTGCGCCTGACGTTGGAAAAATTTGCACTTTATATTCTCTTTTCTCAAACTCTTCGGTTAACTGAGCTATTATGGGCTTCATGTCATGCCCTTTAGCGTAGCACGTTTGAATAGCAATCAATCTGTCCAGATAGGCAATTTCGGACTGTTCATTCTTCTTAACGATTTCAAGAAGTTTCTCTTTGTCATAAGTCAACGCATAAACACCTTTTCGTATTTTGATTTGTTCAGATTTATGTATTTCCGATAATGTCTGTCAATAGGATTAATGAGCTATACAAAATTAAGCTCTTCAAAAGCGGATACCTCAGTGAAGATTTCACTGTTGACTGGTTAAACAATAGATCGAGGCAGAGGAAAAGAGCCCGTGCATCTTTTTTCGGTTCGAAATCTTAGTTACATTTAA
>JAOUMI010000080.1 GCA_029881555.1 Candidatus Bathyarchaeota archaeon
TAAGAATAATCGCCAACGCCTTTATCGTTACAACTTTTTTCCCGGTCTCTTCTTTCAATATTCTCGGCACGAATAGGCTGAGCAGAAGAGTAATCGTGAAGACAAAGAATGGCTCTAGGGACGACGCGGCAGAGACCAAAGACACGGGTCCACTGGAGATCGCAATGTAGTAGAAAACTGTTGCGATAAGGCCTAGAGAAGTGTTTACAATCCTCCAGAATAGGACAGTTCTGTTCACTCTTTTAATGTCGCTGAGGAAATTGCTTCTTATCTTGGGTAAACAAAACAATGAAAATCCTATCATTGCGCTTCCGACAAAATTCCAGAAGAGGTAGGAGAAGTAGTCTACGGCGCCAAGAACGTACTTTGTTAAGATCTCGTATCCCGCAAACACAACGCCTGATGCTAAAATCAGTCCCAACGCGGGAGACATCACAGGCTTCTTACCTTTCTCTCTTCTATAAGAAATGAACATCGCGCCAAGAACCAAGAATACAACGCCCAAATAACTTGGCAAACTCAGCATTTCCTCCAGAAATACGTAGGCCAATAGAAGAACAAAGATCGGACTTATGTACCACAGCGAAATCACTCGGGAGGCCTCTTCTATCGCCATGGCTTTAAAGTAAAGAATAAGGCCGGGGTAGATGCCAAAACCAGCGACAATGCCTAGCACTGACCAAGGGAGAGCGGAGGAAATTGGTGTGAATAAGAGAAGCAATAGAATCGGCGTCTCCGCTATCGTGTAGAGAAGCTGATAGGAGAAGGCGTCTTTCATGTGCTTCGTTATGATATATTTGTCTATCACAACACCAACGGCCCAGAGTACGGCAGCCATGAAAGCAAAGATGAGCCAATCCATGAAGCATCCACCTTTTCGGAAGACAAATGTTTCGCCAACACTACATTACAGAGACGCAAATGAAAACTTAAGACTAAATATTACTCTTTCGGTCCTCATAGTAGAGATTCAAATGATAACCAAAAACAATATTACTCTATTCGTCATGTTTGCATATTCCTTAGTTTGCTGCAAAATTTTGAACACAGAGAGAACTACAGAATCCCGAGTTTGATCGCCACGTCCACCGCTTTGTAGTCGGGGTGAAGCTTCACAAAAGCCTTTTTCACACCCTTAGGTGTGATTGTAACGTTCACTTTTTCCACAGCCACCTCATAGAGTTCCTCCACCGCCCGCTTTATGTCCGCCTTAGTAGCCACCACGCTAACAACAAAAACAAGCTTGTTCTCTGTTTCAAGAATGCGACTCGTAACCTCGGTCATAACCGGATACAACACCACGTCGTAGGGGTCCACGCCTATCCTTCTCCAAACAACTCGTTCAGTTTCTCAACAGCCGAACTCGTCCAAACGGTGAGCCTCCCCGGATGAGTCCCTGGCGCCAGAAGCTCAACGTTTAGATTGCTCACCTTGACGATGTCCACACCCGGAAGGTTGCGGGCTGCCTCCACAACACCTCCATTTTCGCTGATCACGAGTAGGGGTCCAACCGCCTGCTTCATTTTTCGACCACGCCTCTTGCCCTTTCCAGCACGAACCTTCCGGCTCTCCCTAACCCGATACACGTCTGGCCACACACCGATCTGGATAAAAGCCTTCTCCACCTCACGAGTTTTCTTCAAACTCTGAATTTCGTCCACGACAACCAGCGGAAAATCTCGAACGTCGTCGATCATGTGGCCCCTAGAAGACACTTTTTCTTTAGACGCTGTTGCTGCCACCGCCGAGCGCAAGGCCAGCCTCATCTCCTTCCGCGGGATCTTTTTCTCGATCTTCTTCTCCACTACCGGCGGATGAGTGGGTCGACCGCCCACGGCGAAGGGGATGAGAGCGGCTCGTTGCCCTCTCCCTTTGATTCTTGCAACCCGAGCTATCCCAAGTCCAACTCCGAGAGACTCTGCGGTGGTTCGCATCCCAGCTAAAACGTCTCGGCCCTGTGGCTGAAAACGGTGAGACTGGATGGCGACCACGGCTCGCTTGATAACGTCTGGTCTAACAGGAGTTTTGAAAACGGTGGGTAGGCGAAGTTTGCCTGTGGACTTTCCTTCAAGATTAAATATTTTAGCCGAAACCTTGCCCACTCTTTGTCCCTCATTTACCTTGTGGCGACTCAAGTGAGATATGGGTGATTTTGGGTGGAGCTTCGGGAACCTTCTTAGGTGGGCGGGCTGGATGCCGCAGTCGTATGAGACGTTTGGCTGGTCCTGGCAGGCTTCCGTCCAGCAAAACATAGCTTCCTCGAACTGGACCGTAACGCAGGAACCCTCCTTTTGGAGAGGCTTCGCTTCCGTCAGCGCCGATCTTTAGGATGCGCTTGTTGTACTCGGTTCTCTGGTGGTAGCCCATTTGACCAGCTCTGGGAACAGTGTACAAAACTCGTGGGGGTTTCCACGGACCGATGGCGCCGACACCCCGCTTTGTCTTCCGAGACTTGCGAGGCAGAATCTTGATTCCCCAGCGCTTCACCGGGCCCTGAAAGCCCTTTCCCTTGGTTACGGAAACCACATCTACGAACTGCCCCTCCTTAAAAACGTCGGTAACTGAAACCGTTTTCCCCAGCAGTTTCTTCGCGTGCTTGAACTGTTCCTCAACAGGTCCTCCGTCAATCTTAATCTCTATCATATCCATCTTTTTCTTTGGAACCCCGGCAAGTCTAGGCTGCGTGGCGACAAGAAGGCGAAACTCCGCGATTCTGCCAAGGTTTTCCTCCATCTTCTTTAGGCCTTGGTTTGGAGCTGAGTTTTTGGGTGGCGTGAGGACACGGTTAAGGTCTTTTGGTGGTTTCTTCATCCATGCTTCGGTGAAGGTTTGCAAGCCGTATTGGTTTTTTACGTATGCCCGAACGGCGAACACTAGGGTGGGTGGGGCGTCTAGAACGGTGGCTGGGTGAACGGTTTCTTTGCCGAGGTTTGGCGAGCCCGGCTTGTCCTCTACCATGAAAACATGGGTCATACCAGCCTTATACCCCATGAACCCGAGCAAGTTGGGTCCTTCCTCCACGCTGGGCCAAAAGCGCACCCTGCCAACCTCACGTGCAGCACGACCCCTAGGTAAATAAGCTAATGAACCATGTCTGGGAGCGTGTTTCTTCCGGTGACCGATTGTTTATACCACCTTGCTGATTTAGGGGCTTAAATGAGTGAGTGGTAACCTTTGTTTTAAGGTTTTTGTTGCAAACGTGCGCGCAAATTCTTTTTCAGAGTTTAAAGTCTTCCCTTCCATGATGTGGCAAAACGGGACCAACAACTATCACAATCAATTATGGGAAGCCTATGTCAATGCGTGTGCACATGGAAAACTAGTGATTTCTAACCGAGATGACCTAGAAGCTTTGATGAAAACGATCTGTGGAACTTTAGTTTCACCTTTTCTATGGGTTCTCCTAGCACTGTTATCTCTTCTAGGTGGCATGTTCCGAGTCCTTTCTTCTTTGCCAAGAGTAGGTGTTTAACATCGGTTGGCGTTATGCCCATCACTGCTGCACCAACGGCGTCAACTGCCACTGGGTCTGTTCCTGCGATGACCAGATTCATTTCTATGGGGTCTCCGCTGGTTTCGTGTCCTTCACTTGCAATTATCCCGTCGACAACCGATATGCTGGGTCTCAGAATAGATGCTAGGTCAGCAATTCTTCGGCTGAGTCTCCCCGTATGCATGGAGCCTTTAGAAGCCAAGGCACCCATCATGTTCTTCAAACTCAATGTGACAGTGGCTATTCTATGCGGCTTAAGCTTCGGAACGCTGATTATGGTGCTTTCCAAAGCGATCTTGGCAACTCTAACCTTCTCAAGCGACAACGGATCAGGTATGTTAACTTCAACAAATTCGTCTTTGTTAAGGTCGACCAGTTTCACACCCCATCGTTCAGCAACTGCGTCAACACCTGCAACTTTAAAGGCTTCAAAAGTGTCCGC
>JAOUMI010000081.1 GCA_029881555.1 Candidatus Bathyarchaeota archaeon
CGAAGGATTTACCATTATAATTACGGAGCCACCAAGTTGGCTCTGACAAGGGCTCTGGCCAAGTATCCTTCGCTGGAGAAGATTATGTACGACAAGGACAGAGCTATGCATCCCATAATGGGATTCAGGGTACCGCGGTTGTGGAGGCCTCCGTACCTGCAAATAGCTTTCGACATTCCAAGCCTAGAGAAAACAAAGAAAATCATAAGTGAACTGCCTCAAAGCGACAGGATCATCCTAGAAGTCGGCACGCCCCTGCTCAAGAGATACGGAACGAGAGTGATCAGTGATCTGAGAGAGATGGCCAAGAACGTATTCATGGTGGCGGATCTGAAAACCTTGGATGTCGGAAAGGTAGAGGTTGACTTGGCGTTTGATGAGACAGCGGATGCCGTGGTAGCTTCAGGCCTGGCAGCCACAGCAACACTCAACAATTTCATTTACGAGGCAAAGAGGCTGGGAATCTACGCGGTGGTGGACATGATGAACGTGGAAGATCCTGTTCAGAAGCTTCAGTCGCTGAAAAATTTTCCCAACATCGTTATTTTGCATCGCGCCATCGACGTGGAAAGGAGAATCAGAAAAACTCGCTGGGACCTAATCAAGAAACTTCGACAAGTCTTTAGGGAGGAAAAGTTTTTGGTGGCTGTTGCAGGCGGTCTAACTCCTGAGACCGCGCCGGAAGCCTTGGCACGAGGGGCGGACATTATTATTGTTGGGAGGTACATAACACAGTCTAAGGACATCGAGCGCTCAGTTAGAGAGTTCTTAGAGTGCACCACGGAGATGAGACGCGACATAGACCTACTTAGGGTACACGTGGAATAGCCTCAGTCGCGACTCCACTAGCTCTTCAACAACTAAAGGCTGTTGATAGCCACGTTAAGACAGTGCTAAACCTAAAATTCAAGGATGATGATGTTATGTGCAGAGGGCGATAGAAGCTGTGAAAAGGGTAGTAACGGTTACCTCAATTATCATCGTGTTGCTCTCGGCAACAGCGTTTCAGAGTCTTGTGGTGGGGGGCGAGAAACAAGATGTAAGCTTCATTATTCAATCGATGGTTACCCTCTCCAACCCCAGCGACGGAACAAGAATCTGGAATCTCACAGCAGAAGAACGAACGATCAATTTATTCATGAACAACACGTGGCAAACAGTCCAATTGATAAACAGTTCGTTCCCCTTAGAAACGACAGCAGTTGATGAAGACGAAAATCCGACAGGGTTTTTGGAGTTTCCACAGTCGGAACTCAAACCCGGCGAAAACGTAAGCTACGCTGTCGCGTATCGTGCTTTTTCAAACCCCCGCTCACTGCCAAACATAGCTGAGGATGAATCAGGGACTCTTGCGGAAATTCCGGATGATTTAAAGGCTAGATATAGCGGAGCAGAAGGGCCTTGGCTGGTCAACAACCAAGAGCTTCAGTTGTTAGCTCACAGCATAGCAAAGAATGAAACAAAGGTTCTCACCATCGTTAAGAGTTTCATTGTATGGATCAGAGACAAAATCACGTATAAGGCACAGGGGCTCCTTCCCTACTATCCAAATGAAACGTACGCTGAGCGCGAGGGAGACTGCGACGATCAAGCGAATCTGTTCATCACGCTTTGTCGTATCTGCGGAATTCCGTCTTTCCTTCAAATAGGTTGCATCTACTTGCCTACGAAACGAACAAACGAAACATTTTGGGAAGGACATGTAACGCTCGTCTATGAGCGAATTGGTTGGCATGGATGGGCGGCTGTGTATGTTCCGCCGTGGGGGTGGCTGCCCGTTGACTTCACGTATGTAATCGGTGGGCTTGACGACCCTCTTAACGCAATAAAACAAGCAGCTGTAGTAGCCTTTCAAGAGGTGATTCAATACGTTAACATCACCAAAACGGATTACGTAGCCTCGTACAAAGAGACAAAAAACTTTCTTCAGAACAATGATTTCTACATTTATGAGCGAAATGAAATGACTCGAGAAGTAAGCCAAGGAGAGTCTGGGAACGAAATTCTAGAAATGTGGCTCCGATGGGGCCTCATCGCCACAATTGCAGTCACTTTCACTGTTTTGGGACTTTTCCTGTACATTCGGAAGCTGAAAAGAGAGGTTAGAAGAGGTTGCTCACACGACCAAGAGCCTAGTGGATCCCAAAGGGAGTTTTACTGCAAACAGGTTTCGTTATCGTAAGAACACGGGCGAATCCTTAATAAATGGATGCGTCCCTTCAGTTACGTCACAGAAGCGCTGTACGCAGGAGAGTAAACTTCGGACATGGCCAAATTCAAAATAATAGTGTCGGATCCAGAAACGGGTAAATCTCGAGCCGTGGAGGTGGAGGGAACTCGAGCCGTCCCTTTGGTCGGAAGAAGACTGGGAGAGGTCATTGATGGAGCCGCTGTTGGAATGTCCGGCTACAAGCTTAAATTAACTGGAGGATCCGACAAGGATGGTTTTCCGATGAGACCGAACGTTCACGGCGGAGTTCGCGCTAGCGTGATCCTGAGCGAGGGTGTGGGTTTCCACCCCTCAAGAGCAGGGGAGAGGCAGAGAAAAACCCTGCGGGGAAATGTCATAACCGAGGAGATTGTTCAAATAAACATGAGGATTGTCGAGAAGCCAAAGGAGAAAGAAAAGAAGGAGAAAAAGAAAAAGAGGAAAGAGAAAAAGGGGGACGAACCAGCTGAAAAAACCGCCCAAACAACCTGAGGTCAACATCGGCACAATTGGCCATGTGGATCATGGAAAAACAACGCTTGTCGAAGCCATATCGGGCGTTTGGGCAGCTAGGCACAGCGAGGAGTTGAGGCGAGGAATAACCATCAAACTCGGCTACGCAGATGCCCCCATCTATAAGTGTCCCAAATGCAAGCCACCACAGTGTTATTCCACAGAGCCCACCTGTCCTCACTGCGGCTCCCACTGCGAGTTCGTACGAGCAATCAGTTTTGTGGACGCCCCCGGCCACGAAGCCCTCATGGCCACCATGCTCTCGGGCGCAGCTGTTATGGACGGAGCTATACTGGTCATAGCCGCCGATGAGCCATGTCCCCAGCCGCAGACCAGAGAGCATCTAGCTGCAATCGAAATCGTAGGGGTGAAAAATCTTGTGGTTGTCCAAAACAAAATTGACATAGTGGGTGAGGAACGAGCGCTGAAAAGCTATCAGGAGATAGTGAAGTTTGTAAAAGGAACGGTAGCTGGAGAGGCTCCCGTCATCCCTGTTTCCGCTCAGCACTCCGTGAACATCGATGCCCTCCTTCAGGCAGTGGAAGAACGCATCCCTACCCCTAAACGGGACCCCACCAAGTCTCCTAGAATGCATGTGGTACGCTCCTTTGATATAAACAGACCTGGAACCGCGGCGGAGAAGCTGACGGGAGGGGTAATCGGCGGAACCATTATTCAGGGGACCTTCAAAGCGGGAGACGAGATAGAGATTCGCCCCGGAATCCGAGTTGAAAGGCACGGAAAAACTCTCTATGAACCGCTGTTCACCGAGATCGTTAGCCTCCACGCGGGCGGAAGGTCGGTTAAGGAGGCTCGATCCGGGGGGCTGGTGGGCGTCGGTACCCTCTTGGATCCATCCTTGACCAAGGCTGACGGTCTCATCGGAAACTTGGTGGGTAAGCCCGATATGCTTCCGCCAACCTTGTATGAAGTGGTTTCAGACATCCACCTGTTTGAACGCGCCGTAGGAACCAAAGAGTTGATAGAGGTTGACAGAATACGCATGGGTGAGAATCTCCTCCTTGACGTTGGAACAGCAATCACTCTTGGAAGCGTTGTCTCTGTGAAAGGAGATGCTGCCACTCTTCAGTTGAGACGCCCGTTTTGCGCTGAAGAAGGTTTCCGAACAGCCATAAGCAGGAAAATCGCTGGAAGATGGCGACTTATTGGTTACGGAATT
>JAOUMI010000006.1 GCA_029881555.1 Candidatus Bathyarchaeota archaeon
AGCGTTTCCCATAGGCCAGAACGCGATGGTGCCCTTCTCTACGGTGGGTTTCGCCTTTTCCTTTCCCATCTTAACAGGAATTTCAAAATAAACTTCTTCCTTCCAAAGGGCTGCCCGACCCTCCAAAGGAAGCCTCTTAATTATCGCCTCCACGGTTCTTGGAGCGAGATGACGAACGAGTTCTCCCTCAACCTCGCCGACTCCTTCAATCAAAAACTTAATGGATACACGGGAAACGCTCATTTCAAAAAACCTACCTTTTGGAAAAACGACTGCTCAACACGTCTTCCAGATCAGGCTTGCCAACATCCTGAAGCTCGTATCTAACTCTTACCGCAGGCTTGTCGAGCCGCAAAGCTTGTCGCAAATCAATAGGGGTCCCAATGACTACGACGTCACAGGGCGTTGCGTTGATCGTTTCCTCAAGTTCCCTTATCTGTTCCTTACCATAACCCACCGCGGGCAGAAGCCCTCGTATATGCGAGTATTTCTCAAAGACATCTACGATTGAGCCAACAGCGTAGGGACGCGGATCCACAACGCTCGCCCCCAACTTCTTTGCTATAATTGTTCCCGCACCATACGCCATCCCGCCATGAGTTAAGGTTGGACCATCCTCCACAACCAAGACCTTTTTCCCCCTGACGAGCTCTGGATTATCCACGGTAACAGGTGAAGCGGTCTTCACAATCGTTGCGTCCGGATTTACCGTCTTCACGTTCTTTCGAACGATTTCGATGCCCTCCGGATCAGCTGTGTCCACCTTGTTGATAACCACAACGTCAGCCATTCTTAGGTTGGTTTCTCCGGGATGATAGGTCAATTCGTGACCCGGCCTGTGCGGGTCAGCCACCACTATGTACAAGTCGGACACGTAGAAGGACACATCGTTGTTACCCCCGTCCCAAACTATGACATCTGCCTCCTTCTCGGCCTCCCTAAGAATCCTTTCGTAGTCGACTCCAGCGTAAACCACAAACCCGTTGGCAATGTGTGGCTCATAATCTTCTCGCTCCTCAATTGTGCACTTGTACTTATCCAAGTCGTCCATGGACGCGAACCTTTGGCACACCTGCTTGCGCAGGTCGCCGTAGGGCATGGGATGCCGCACGACCACCACCTTATAGCCCATCTTCCTCAGGATCTGACAAACTCTCCTTGATGTCTGGCTTTTCCCAGATCCCGTTCTAACGGCACAAACCGAAACCACGGGAACCTTGGCTCTCAACATGGTGGATGACGGGCTCATAAGCCTGAAATCTGCTCCACTCGCTAACACTATTGACGCCCTGTGCATAACATACTCATGGGAAACATCACTATACGCAAAAACCACCTGATCCACATTGTGCTCTCTGATGAGCTCTGGCAAGTTCTCTTCAGGATAGATTGGTATGCCGTCTGGATAGTTGGGGCCAGCCAGTTCAGGCGGGTACACCCGTTTCTCGATACCTGGTATCTGGGTGGCCGTAAACGACACCACCTCATATTTTTTGTTGTCTCGGAAGCAGACATTAAAGTTGTGGAAGTCCCGTCCAGCCGCCCCCATTATAACAACCTTGATTCGCATACAAGAGTCTCCGTTGAGAGAGAAATTGTTACTCTCATTCGTATATAAGCCTTAACAAGTCACTGGATCACGTGTTTCACCGAACTCGCAATATAATCAATCTGTTCTAAGGTTAAACCTGGATGAACCGGCAGCGAGAAAACCTGTTGGGCAGCTCTCTCCGTTTCAGGAAGATGCTGTTCTCCAAACTGGCGGTAGTAGGGCATGAGATGGATTGGAGTGTGGTAATACACGGTCGCGCCTACGTAACGCTTTCTCAACTCATCCACAACAGCGTCTCTCACCTTTGCGTCGGCGTCTCGAAGTCGAACAGTGTAGAGATACCAGCTGTGTTTACGGTCTGGTGGTTCCTTGGGCAACTCCAGTCTTCTGATCCCGCCAAGTCTTTCCGTTAGTAGCGTCGCGTTTCTTCGCCTCTTTTCCAAGAACCCTGAAAGCTTGCGCAGCTGCACACACCCTATAGCTGCTTCTATCTCGGGCATGCGGTAGTTGTGTCCGACCATAATGGACTTGTAGCCCTCCTTCTCCCCGTGCATCCTTATGCAACGCAACTTCTCCGCGTACTCGTCACGGCTGGTGGTTACCATGCCTCCCTCACCTGTGGTCATGTTCTTGGTTGCGTAGAAGCTCCAGCACGCCATGTCCGCGAAGCATCCAGGTGGCTCTTCCCTGTAAACGGCTCCGTGAGCTTGGGCAGCGTCCTCCACAACCGTCAAGTCATATTTCTGAGCGATTTCCCTTATCACCTGCATGTCCGCTGGCAGCCCGTACAAATCCACCGGCGTGATCACCTTGGTTTCAGCACTAATTGCATCCTCTATCTTTCGAGGGTCAATGTTATAGGTGCGAGGATCAACGTCCACAAAAACTGGTTTGGCGCCGGTTAAGACCACAGCCTCGGCAGTCGCTGTGAAAGTGAGACTGGGTAGGATCACCTCGTCGCCAGAGGTCACCCCGATCGCCAAGAGAGCCATGTGAAGGGCTGCAGTTCCATTGTTCACGGCGATGGCGTGTTTAGCGTTTGTGAATTTGCTGAAGTCCGCCTCGAACTGTTTAACCGCGGGTCCGTTTCCAGGATGAGCGGTCAACACGCCGCTTTTCAACACCTTGACAACTGCTTTAATCTCTTGCTCACCGATTTGAGGCACGTTGATTGCGATCATCTTTCGCAACGCTTCTTGCTCCCTGTCTTATTGAACAACCTTATTTCGCAAGTACGCGTCGCTTATCATTTTCGGTGAAGAGAAGACAGCCGCTCGAAAAACTTATATTCAGAATGCGTTTTCTACTGTTCGCAACAGAAGAAGAGTTGTTTGAGATTGTCATCAGAACTCGCTGCTGGAACCCCTGTTCTTATCCTGCGGGAAGGATCGAGCCGATCCCGAGGGAGGGAAGCCCAGCACGCCAATATTATGGCTGCTCGAATAGTCGCAGAGGCTGTGAAGAGCGCCCTTGGACCGAAAGGCATGGACAAGATGCTTGTGGACAGCTTTGGCGACGTCACCATCACCAGCGACGGACGCACTGTTCTCGACGAGATGGATATCCAACACCCAGCCGCAAAAATGATGGTGGAGGTTGCCAAAACCCAGGATGCCGAGGTGGGTGACGGAACCACCACCGCCGTGATCATTACCGGAGAGCTTCTTGATAAGGCTGAGGACCTCATTGAGAAAAACGTCCACCCAACCGTCATCATTGATGGATATCGAAAAGCAGCTGACAAGGCACTGGAGACACTTGAGAAAATATCGATTCAGATAAAACCAACTGATAGAAAAACTATAGAAAAAGTTGCGACGACCTCCATGGCAAGCAAGCTGGTGGCTGAAAACAAAGAGTACCTTGCGAAGATAGCCTCTTCGGGAGTTCTTCAGGTTGCTGAGAGGGTTGATGGTCAATTTAGAGTGGACATCGACGATGTGAAGGTGGAGAAAAAAGCTGGCGAGGCAGTGACCGACACCAAGCTTATCAACGGCATCGTGCTTGACAAGGAAGTAGTTCACTCGGGCATGCCAAAACGTGTAGAGAAAGCTAAGATCGCATTGTTAGACAGCCCGCTTGAAATCGAGAAAACTGAGTTCGACGCAAAAATCAACATTGAAAGCCCGGAGCAGATGGACGCTTTCATGAAAGAAGAAGAGAACATGCTGAAAGAGATGGTTGAAAAAATCGCCGCAAGGAATGCCAACGTAGTCATTTGTCAAAAGGGCATCGACGACCTAGCTCAACACTTTCTCGCCAGAAAAAAGATACTGACAGTGCGCAGGGTTAAAAAGTCAGACATGGAAAAACTTTCAAAGGCAACCGGAGGAAAAATCGTTACAAACCTAGATGACATGACCAAGGCAGACCTTGGCTACGCTGAACTCGTGGAAGAGAGAAAGATCGGCGACGACAAGATGACCTTCATCGAAGGGTGCAAAAACCCCCGCTCTGTCACCATCCTCATACGCGGCGGAACTGAGAGAATCGTGGACGAAGCAGAACGTTCAATACACGATGCACTATGCGTTTCACGTGACATTGTCGAAGAGCCCAAGATCGTGGCTGGAGGAGGCGCGCCGGAAATGGAGGTCGCGAGGGTGCTTAAAGAATACGCCGGGACGCTTCCTGGAAGGGAACAACTCGCTGTGATTTGCTACGCAGACGCGCTTGAAGCGGTGCCCATTACCCTAGCGGAAAACGCCGGGCTTGACCCCATCGACATCATATCAGAGCTTCGAGCTCGACACAAGAAGGGACAAGTTTGGACCGGAATTGAAGCTCACGAGGGCAAAGTGACGGACATGAAAAAGATGGGTGTCTTTGAACCGCTAGTGGTCAAAAAGCAGATCATTAAATCCGCCACTGAAGCCGCGTCCATGATCCTGAAGATCGATGATATAATCGCGTCTGGCAAGATGAAAGCACCACCAATGCCCCCGAGGGGTGCCCCCGGAATGGGGCCTGGAGGTGCCGGGGAGTTTTAGCGAAACGAGCAGAGACAAAATTTGGATAGGCCCTCCGAAGCTCACCCGTTTTGAGAAGGCTCGAATAGTGGGAGCGAGGGCTCTTCAGATCGCCATGGGAGCCCCCATACTTGTGGAAGCCTCCACAACCCTTTCAAATCCCATTGACATTGCCCTCCGAGAACTCGACGCCGGAATACTTCCCATTACTATTCGCAGGACGCTACCCGATGGAATCCACCAAGACATCCCGCTCAAATGGCTTCTTCAGGGCTAAACCCTGCGTTTTCTTCTTAAAAGAACATGAACTAGGTTGAGTCCAACCTTGCTTTATTTGGAAAGGTATTCTCTAGCCTCACTTAGAGTAGCCTGTATTCTATCCCAATGGGCGCCCTGCCAGTATATTTGTTTACAGCCGGGGCACTCCCAAAACTCGTCGTAGTAGGAAGCAGTTGTTTCGTGGATTTTGCCGATGATCTTCTCTTTTGGAATCGGTTTGATTCTGGTGTTGCATTTGGGGCAACGTGAAACCGTAACATCGAACTCGAGTTTGAGGCTAAATCGTTTTGCTAGGTCTGCGAGTTTTTTGGCTTCCGTTGTGCGCTCAACGAAAAAAGCGTTTATCCCCTGTACTGTAGCTTGTCGGTAAAGTTCGAGGTCGCGGGTGAGCAGGATGCGGCGCTCGCTTTTCGCGATTTCAATCAGTTGTTCATCGTTGAGAGAACGTGAGTATTTGACGTCGTGGCCGAGCATGCGAAGCCATCGGGTGAGTTTTCCAAGCATGCCGTCTATTATGAACTTCAACCTTTCCACCGTAGGATCTGGCCTGCTCCTGGATTTGCGACTATCTCTTCGTCGTCCATAATCAACTGTCCGTTTACAAAGGTTTTCGTTGGTTTGCCTCTTACCCTCCACCCGTCAAACGGGGAGTACTTAGCCTTTGAATGAAATTTCGACGAGTCAATTCTATATTCTCGTTTCATGTCAACCACCACAAGGTCGGCCCAGTATCCTTCAGCTAAGCTTCCTCTGTCTCTCAGGCGAAATATCTCCGCTGGTCTTTTCGAAGTTGCTCTAATCAGGTTCCGCATTGCTAATTTGCCCTTATCTACCTGCGTGAGCAACAGCGGAAGCATTGTTTCGAGTCCGGGTATCCCTGCTCTTACGTCCCAAACTGACTCAGCCTCCTTTTCTTCAACCGTGTGTGGAGCGTGATCCGAAGCTAAGGCGTCTATCAACCCGTGTCTGAAAGCGTTCCAGAGTGCCTCAACGTCTTCCTCCGCCCTCAACGGAGGGTCGGTGAGTGCAATCGTCTTGTAGCGTTTCAGATGCTTAGAGGACAAGAGGAGATTATGCGGTGTGGCTTCAAGGCTGACGGGGAGACCTGTGTTTTTTGCTGTCAAGACGGCTTTCAGCCCCTCGGCTGAACTGACATGGCAGAAGTGGATGTGGACGCTGGTCTTCTTTGCGAGTCGGATGGTATGCTGTATCGCCTTAAGCTCGGCGTCTGGCGAGTGAACCCTGAGATAGGCCTCTATGTCTCTGCGTCCCGTTTGTTGCATCTTCTTCTTGACGGCTTCAAGCGTTTTTTTGTGCTCTGCGTGCACCGAGACTGGAACTTTCATTTTGCTGGTCTTGCTGAACGTACGGGAGAGGGCATCGTCATCTTCGATTTCTGTCCCTCCAACCTTCTGCGACAGGTAGAGCTTGAAAGCCACAGCTCCCTGCTTAACTATCTGAGGGATTTCTTCCAGACTTTCTGGAAAGGCTGAGTGAAAGGCGACGTTGACAACTGCTCGGGTTTCAGCTAGTTTCATGCGCTCTTTCAGGGATTTGGCGCTCATTGTCACCGGTTTGTTGTTGGGCATGTCGATGGTTAGAGTTACGCCGCCTGCGGCTGCTGCTGATGTTCCGCTGAGGAAGTCTTCTTTGTAGGCTAATTGTTGGTCTCGGAGATGAACGTGGGGGTCTATCAGACCTGGAAGCATTATTTTTCCTTTTATGTCTAGTCTTTTTGAAGCGTGTGGGAGGTTTGTCTTCTTGGCTATCTTGAGTATTTTTCCTTCATCTACGGCTAATCCAGCGTGGACGATTCCTTTGGGCGTGTAGATTTTGGCGTTGTGAAGGACGAGGTCAACTGACAACTGGTACTCCCAGCTTCATTTAGAATATTTCACGTTAGAATACTTGTAATATGTTTTTTGCTTCGTTTTGGCTAACTCTTGTTTGGGGTTAGATGAGAGAGAGCATGAAACAAGATTATTAACAGTTGGTGATCCGTTAGGTGATCGGGTATGTATGAAGTCTTGTTTGTGTTGTTTTGGGCTGGTCTCTTTCTTTCTAGCCCTCTTCTATATGGGATGTGTGCGTGTGCAAACAGGGCAAATACAACCCATTCCATGATTTTGCTTCTCTACAATAGGATTGCGTAGTCTCAGAGTCGTAGTATTATTCATTTCGGAACCGAAAGTGGAGTCAAGCCTACTGTTATCTGGAAAAAGTGTTATCAAAATAGGAAATTTCGTTAGTGGAATCTTTCGCAACATTTTTTAACTGCTGTGTAATCTAGGAATCTCTAATGTGTGAAAAAAAATAACAATTTGGGAGGTTTTTTGAATGAAAAAGACAATGAAGAAGCTTCTTTTAGAGTTGTTAAGGGATTCCAAGAGGAGTGATAGGGAAATAGCAAAGGTCATAGGAGTGTCGCAGCCGACTATAACAAGGATGAGAAATAGACTTGTAGAGGAAGGGGTGGTACGAGAATTTACTGTGATACCAGACTTTGCCAAAATGGGATATGAAATTTTGGCGATTTCTTTTGTTGAATGCAGAAGGGGAATGGCAATTGAAGGTTTAGAGGAAAAAGCACAAAATTGGTGGAAGAGGTATCCTAATGTCATATTTGCATCAAGAGGTCAAGGTATGGGAATGGATGGAGTAATAATATCTCTGCACAAGAATTACACGGATTATTCCAATTTCCTTTCAGAAAACTTGTTGAAATGGGGAGATGACATAGGAGGCTACAACTTCATGCTCATTAGTTTAGAGGGAGGAACTGTTAAACCTCTGTCACTAAAATACCTGTCAGAACTAGAAGAAACATCAGACGATTAACTACAATTCTTCACATTCGTTATGTCACGTTCATTATCCTAGTTACGAAAAGATAGTCACCCATAAACCCTGACAAATCTATAGAATACTCTTGATAGCTTCAACCACTTTCGATCCGTTACTTATTTCACACGCAAGCAACTGATCTCAGTACTCAGCCCTGAGTTCTGTTCGACAATTCTCACAGAGAAAATCGCCCTCGACTTCTTGGAGGTCGTCGGACCATTGTCCACACTGATCGCAATATCCTGCTAAAGGCGGATGCCATGCAGCTTCTTTTACCTCAGTTCCTCCTTCGATGCGGGCTTTCTCCTGTATGATCTCTATGAGTTCAGGTGTGATGGCTAGGATGTCTTTACTGGAGACTAGGCCAAGGAGGTTCCCTTTGTATATGACTCCTAACCTCCGAATGTTGAGCCGACTCATCCTTCTAGCGGTTTCACTCAAGGTTTCATCGGGATCTACAGTGATTAGTGGGGAGGTCATTACCTCTCTGACGGCTAGCTTGCTTGGTATAGCGTTTTTGGCCAAGACTCGTGTAACAAGGTCTCTCTCGGTGATGATGCCCAGAGGCTTTCCTTTCTTGCTGGTTACGATGATGCAGCCCACTTTGTTCGTGTCCATGAGTTGCGCAGCCTCGTTTACGGATGCGTCCTCATCAATTGTAATGACGGGGCTGGTCATGATGTCCTTTACGAACATTCGTGCTCTGATGCCCATTTCAGCCATAGTGGTTTCCCCTCTAATACGACATTTAATCAAAGGTGTATTAAACTGTTATTGAGTGAAAATAAGGGAGGTTGAAGCTGAACAGTTGATATAACGGGCGATTCTCCTTTGCGCGCGTGAACGTACGTAGTTATGGTCTGTATCCCTTCAAAATGCTGACGGTTAAAACCGCCGCGGTGATATCGGCTGTTGTTCCAGGGTTTAACTGGTGAGCTGGGTCTCTGAGTTTTTCGTCAAGTTTCCAGAGGCTGTCTCTACCAGATGGAGTGGTCAGCCCACCCGCCTCTAAAACCTGCCTGACTTGTGCTGAAACCTCTTTCGCCTTGGCTAGACCCACCTTTCTGGCGATAAGAGTGTCTGGCACCTCTGACAGAATCTTAAGAAACGTATGCACCGTCGCCGTGTTAACATCCCTCGTCTCCTCAAGCTGTTGATCAAAGTAGGGATAGCCTAGGTCAAAGGTGACGGAATAGTTGTTTATCCACTCACTGGCTATGGAATCGTATCCCGAAGCGATTTTGAACACATCGAAAAGGGTTACCTCACCTTCCAGAATTTTCTGCCTCGAAGCAGGGTCAGTTACATCAAGTTTTGGTGCCCCGCCCAGCCCACCAGGCTTTGCGGTTCCAATGGCGTCGTAAACAGCCACCGCATCCGCCGGAGTGCTGGACTCAACAACCACCCTCATTTTTTCCCTGAGCTTAACGAGAGAAAACGCTTCTTCGGCAAGCGTCATCCCAGCCGCAACTGCAATTGGTGAGAGCAGAATTATAGATCCTAAAAGAGTGTTTCCGCCACCTTGCCATTCACCCACACTCATAACTGCGTTTTTAATTGTGTCTCCGATTCCAACCTCGCATGGACTGATTTTCCCAGCTGAAACCCTTATTCCCTGTTCAGCCGCCGATCTGAAGTGAGGTGCTACAGCAACGGCGGAAGCAAGAAAATGCTCGTATCTGGTTTCTTTGAAATCAGTTGTTCTGTGGACGTTTCCTGGTTTCGGATAGGCACTCACCTCAAGAAGAATCGCGAGTTGCAAGCATCTAGAAACGTGTTCGCTCGTCTGAAATTTTTCACAGGTGTGGTCTCTAGTCAAGACGACGTTCCCCTCAACACCAGTAGTATAGTTGAACAGAAGAAAAATGTATAGTGGCAAAAATGAGTGTTGGGCGTGTCAGTTTTCTGAAGGCTGCTTCGAGTTTTCTGGGCAAAACAAAATTTCTATCAACTGGCAACGGAACGGCAGAAAAAAGGGGGATGGCTAAGGGCAAAGCATATATATCGAGTGTAATTTTTTACACATCCACGTAACTGTTTACACTAGGACGAGTTAGCCATGAGTGAATACAGGCTGTCCACGCGAGACGTAGCTTTTGTTGCTGTTTTTGCTGCTTTGTCTTTTATTGTGTGCAAGTTTGTCCCTGGAATCCCAATCATAGGAGGCCAAGGCCAGATTAAGTTTGATGCTGCCATGGCACCGATCTATGGTTTGGTTATCGGTCCGTATCTTGGTTTCCTAGCAGCATTGTTTGGTGGATTTATCGCCGCAAATAGCTGGTTCAGCATTCTCACCTCTCTTTGCACGGCAATTTCAGCTATGGTGGTAGGTTTGTTAACCCAGAAGAACTACAGTTCACGCAGTCACAGTGTTAGAGGCTGGATAGTAGCTGCCGCAATTCTTGCTGTACTTATTATCGGATGGTACATGACTTGGGTAGGTCAGCGAGCTCTGCTCTATCCTATACCTCACATAGCTGGGTTAGTAGCAATCTTAGCCACCGGACAGTGGATTTCAAGTTTCTTCAGAGAGGCGAGAGAAGGAAAAGAAAGAAAATGGATGGTAAGACCTTATTTTATACTCGGCGGAATTTCAATAGCGGTTCTTTCATACATAATATCGAGACCATTCTTCGATGAGACGTGGAATATTTCAGCTATCTCTCTTCCTCTTTACTTCCTTGGCGGCATTGTGATGCTGTATGGACTTTTTGGAGGAGGCAAAGGCAAGTTTGTAGCTACAGTCGGCTTGGCAAGCTACTGCGGACTAATGGCGGACCACATGCTAGGAAACCTTATATTCATCGGAAGTGTCGGCCTATTCATTCCACACGATTTCATTGACAATTCCCTATCGGCACTTAACTTGCCGGACTTTCCGTCACTTTTCATGTATGTTTTGCCCATCTCTGTAGTTGAAAGAATTGCATTAACCGCTATTGCGACAATGTTTGGAGTCGGGTTAATCTACGCTCTCTACAAAGCAGGTTTGTTTCATAGAAAACTATAGGAAGTTCGCACGCAAACTTCAACTGCAACCTATAATCGGAACGGCTGAAGGCTCGGAAAATGAAGATTGAAGCCCGTGAAGGCGATGTCATTGAAACCACTGATCAAATCCTTTTCGATGTAAAGGGACTAGTGCATCCTCCCAACAGAATTATTGCTTTCCCGCGTTTTGTGCCCGACTCGAAAGCCGACCGGAAACGAGGCGAAGTGAAGTACCGAAAGATCTACTCTCTTTCTGAGCGTTATGCCTTACTGAAAAAATCTTTTTCAAAATACCTAGTTTACGATTCAGTTTTTGATGAACACCTGTGTGAGGTTCCTGTTAAGGCTGTAAGGCGTCATTATCGCCCAGTTGACCGTTTGCACGAACTGGCTCACAGTGACGAGTTAGACGAGTTGGAAAATCAAGCATTACAGCTTATGGAGCTTCTAAAAGAAACAGCAAAAGTTTCTTGGAGCAAACTTGGCGTTTCAGGCTCTATTCTAGTGAAGCTTCACACTCCAACTTCCGATGTTGACCCCGTTATCTACGGATCGAAAAGCTGTTGCAGGGTTTACTCGGCCTTCAAATCTCTGCTAGAAGACAAGAATAGTCCGGTTAGACCCTACCGCCCCGACGAGTTGAAGAAACTCTTCGATTTTCGTTCGAGAGACACCGTCACGTCTTTCGAAGATTTTGTTCGAACCGAGTCGCGAAAGGTTTTGCAGGGCATGTTCGCGGAGCGAGACTATTTCGTTCGGTTCGTGAAGGACTGGAACGAAGTTGAGGAGCGATATGGCAGTATTCGATACAAGAGTGTTGGCTACGCTAGAATCAAAGCCAAGGTGGTGGACGATTCCGAGATGATTTTCACTCCGTGTTGTTACAGGATTGAAGACGTAAAAGTAATTGATGGAACCCGTGTTGAGCCAATTGAAGAGATTGTGTCTTTTCGTGGAAGGTTCTGTGAACAGGCTGAAACCGGCGAGACTGTGATTGCGCAGGGTAAGGTTGAACTGGTGCAAAAGCCGGGTGAGCGTGAACACTATAGACTGCTTCTGGGGAACAATATCTCAGATCACATGATATTGGCGTAGCTACGCAATTTCAATGTTGACTTTTTTGCTTGCAGGAAAAAATGGGGGAGAGAAAGTTGTTTTTCTTTGATCTATTGGGATGTTACTTTAGCAGTGCTTTGACCTGAGTAAGCAGATCAGTTGCGCTCGCCAGAGTATCCATCATGTCGTCCAAGGAAGCTTTGAAGTTGTCCACGACAGTGTCGTACTTCGCCCAGAGGAGGGCTATCTCGTCAGAGTAGTCTGTGATTCCATCATTTCTCTTTTGTACGAGCGATTCATATTCGTCGTATATGTCCATGACCCTTGCCAAACGACCTGTAGCCCAGTTCAAGTCATCTCTATCCGGATCCCATCTGTCTATGTACATAGCCTGGTAAGTCTCGCGGCTGACCAAACTACCGGTCCACATATTGTAGGTCCATGATAGCCACATGAGTGCAGCGTCAATGTTTCCTTCTTCAAGCGCCCATATGCCTTCTCTCAAGTACCAGCTATCATCCTGGTAATGCTGATGCGGATAATACGCATAGGTGTAGCAAGCTACCGTGGTGAGCTCAGAGAGAAGGACATCCGCAGTCTGAAGCAATAGATCGTTTACACACTGTTCATTTTCGGGATCTTTGGTAGATTCTATCAAATCTGTAACGTCAGCGGCCACTCTTCCAAAACGATCGATCTTACTGATAATTTGCCCATAACTGATGCCAGCCTCAGTCAAAAGCTCTTTTTCCATAGACTGCTCCATGTCATCAGCCCTCTTATCGAAGCTATATAGTATGAGGACTGATCTGTCCAATTCAATAGCAGCAATACCGTTTGCTATGATGCTCATGGCAAGGCTCTCAGCAGAGATTCCATACATGTCGTCTTTTGCTGTGTGGTAATCATACCCCGCATAGTTCGATCTACTGCTATCGACAGTCATAGGCGAAACACCTGCACTGCCGAAACTGAATTGGTCGTTCCAAGTTGAGGGAAATCTGCTCGTCCGTGCAGAAGACGGGTAGTAATATGCAGACCATGGTGCATTATTGGTAAACCACTCGTCGAAGAGAGGTAATAACCGACTGCGGAAGTTCTGTGTTTCAGGAAGTCCTGAAGCGCGTACGCTCGTTGCGTTGATTGTTCCGCCACCTTCACAATTGAAGTATGCAAGTGTTTTGCCTGCCCATTCAGGATGTTGCTTGGCTATTGCGGACCAAGCACCGATGCACCAGGCAAATTCCGTATCAGACCATCCGTACTCTTCCGCACCGTTGGCAAAGAAGACAAGAGTTCTTGATGGCTGATAGCCGGAATCTACAAATGCCTTAGCCATTCCCAGTAGACGTGCAACTCCGGCACCATCGTCTGAAGCTCCGTACCAATGCTTGTCATAATGGTCTCCAAATACTATTAGTTCGTCGGGATAGGTTGTACCTGGTATGTAGCCATAGACATTGTATGACCATCCGTCAAGGTCAACTTCTGCATCGCACCATATCTTGACTTTCACTGAACCCTCGCTGGCGATCAAGCTTTTCAAGTAATCAGCATTCTTGTGGCTTATGCAAACAGTCGGTATCGTCCTCCTGCATTCAGAATCATGTGAAACGACTGAGTCTTCCTTTAGTCCATATTCAACCCAGGTGACTACCATGCCGATTGCGCCGTGCAATTCAGCCTCATAGTGAGGATACTGCAGCCAAAACATATCCTCCTCACTCACATCGACCAGCACCAGTTTGCCCTCGACATCCTTGTCCATGTAGTCGTACTTGGTTCCAAGTCCAACATAGACAATCTCGGCTTCTATACCTTCGGGGGGAGTGCCTGGAAGACCGGAATACCCACAAGCAAGCCACTCATCTTCATGATATGGCGACGTCACTTGCACCGATGCTCCGCCATAATGGTATGCATGGACCGGGAAAGGCTCCTTTGTCACATCTTTAAGTCCAATCGCCTTCATTTCTGCCTCAAGGTACTCTGCATAGGCATGATCTGCATCGCTTCCTGCAGGTCGCCATGCCTCTAATCCACTGCCCTCTGGCCATTCGAATTCGCCGTACTCATGCGCGTATATCTTGTCTATCTCATATGCGTATTCGCCGACACCGACGGCTTCAGCGAAAGCCAGTTCCTCTTCAGTAAGACCAACAGTAGGCTTTTTTCCGTAGATTGGCGTAAATGCAATCAATGATACAGAGATAATTAGTGCAATAGCTAGCGTCCAAAGCATCTTACTTTTCATTTTCTTTTTTCTCCTTTCTCCTTTTAGTTTGGGTATATTTAACGTGCCCCACACTCGGCACGGAGTGCGCACAAACACACACGCGCGGTACAAAATATGCTAGTTAGGCACTTAATCCTTGTTATCACTTGAATTCAAAAAACACACACAACGACCAGACTTACACCAAAAAATCAATCAAATGATGCGCACGCACACTTAGGATCACTCAAATCACCAAACAATATTTTTCGGAAAACCGCTTGCCCAAAAAATGATAGTGGAGCTACAGGGGGCCAAGAAAAATTGTAGAGCGATCTAAAAAGAGATAGACCATTTCACCACAACAAATAAAAACATAACACCCCACAAACTCATAGCCTATCGGAGGCCAAACCCATGCCTAAAGAAATCTTTGACTCAGACCAATTCGTTCAAATCTCTGAACGCGCAGAATATTGCGCCATAAAACGGCTAAAGAGAAAAGTGAAACTGAAACTTCGAACTCCCAAAACCCTCTACACCCTAAAGGTTGAACCAACCGCAGCCGAAGAAATCATTA